>JBIKTA010000315.1:0-4078 GCA_044348315.1 Burkholderiaceae bacterium
GTTTCAGGCCATCATTCGCGGCGCACAGCTCGCGCTCGAGGGTCACGTGCGGGCACTCGTCACCGCACCGATCTCAAAGGAGGCCATGCAGGCTGCAGGCCATGATTTCCCGGGCCACACCGAGCTGCTTGCCGAACGCTCGGGCGGCGTTGATGTGCGGATGATGCTCGAGAACGAACAACTGCGCGTCGTGCTGAACTCGATCCATGTGCCGCTGCGCGAGGCGATCGCACGAGTCGAGCCTGATCTGATCCTGCAGACCATCCGCATCACCGACACGGCGCTCAAGGCGAGCGGAATCACCCAACCCAGGATTGCGGTGGCTGGCCTCAATCCGCATGCGGGAGAAGCCGGGCTATTCGGGCACGAGGAGATCGATGCCATCGCGCCGGCAGTCAAGGCAGCTCAACGACTGGGCATCATCGCCCACGGCCCATTTGCCCCCGACACCGTGTTCATGCGGGCGCGTGGATTTCACGAGTTCGAGGTCGTCATCGCGATGTATCACGATCAAGGCCTGATCCCGATCAAATACCTCGGCCTGGACGAAGGGGTCAACATCACGATCGGATTGCCTTTCGTGCGCACCAGCCCAGACCACGGCACCGCTTTCGATCGGGCGGGCAAGACCGACGCACAGGGGCGGGGCCTCGCCCTGCCGGCGAGCCTGATCGCTGCGATCCGCAGCGCCGACCGGCTCAGCGCACAGCTGCCGGCAAAGCCTCGCTGACGCGACCGACTGCGGCCATCGGCTCGCTCTGGGCGGCAAGCGTTCGCAAACCCGGCGCGTCCCAAGCGGCAAGCGACGCACCCTGCTCGCGAATCAGGCCTCGGCGCTTCAACATGCCCACGAGTCGCGTGACACTCACTGGCGTCACGCCCAGCAACTCAGCCGCCTCTCGCCGACAAAGCCGCGCACCCGGCCCCATGGTCTCGGTCAGAAACAGCACGAAGCGGGCGAGCCGCGCCGCAGCCGGACCACAACCATAGGCCACGATCAGCTGGTCAGCATCGTCAAGCGCCTGCTGCCACAAGCGACCCAAGCGCGCGGAGGTCCTCGGGTCGCGCCCGGCCCACTGCCCCAGCGTGGCCACAGGAATGCGACAGGCAAGCCCCGCTCCGATGACCACTGCTGTGTGGCGATGAGGCTCGCCGACCAGAGCGGAGAGCCCCGTCACGGCGCTGGGCCCAACGAGGCGGACCACGCGGCGCGCGTGCCCCGAATCAAGGACTTCCTTGGCCAAGCCTCGACGCATCACGAAGATGGCGTCCGAACGCCGGCCGGCTGAGAACAACACCTGCCCTAAACGCAGACGCTGCTCAAACCCGGTCGCGATCACCGGTCCGGAGGCGTCCTCGATCGAAACCGACCCGAGACGCCGTCCGCATAGCGCACAAGCCGAACCCAGCCCCTGGCCGACGCCCCACTCAACGCCCAGACAGGGCCGCTCGGCAGGCTGAACGCGCGCCCCCAGGCGCTCCACATCCTCATACACCGCTGTCCCCTTTTTCACGCACCCGACATTCGGAGCGGCCCAAACATCGACCCTACCGACCCACCGGCCGCAACGGCCGGGGATCGAATGTAGGTGGGTCTGCGGGACAGAAGGGAAGCGACCCGCCGGATGGCCGTTTCGAGGTCCTCGGCGGAAGGCAGAATCAGGAGGCTGGCTGGATCGTGCCCCTCACAGCGATCCGCCCGAGCAGGACCGACATGGCGGGTCCGATCCTCAGCGCCTCAAGCGGCCAGTCGCTCCTGAAGCGCCTTCTTGACCTCGAGCAACTGCGCCGGCAGACGGTGCGCGAGCATGGAGAACAACTCATCGTGGAGCTTGAATTCCTGGTGCCACGCATCGCGGTCGATGGAAGTGATGCGCTCGTAGCGATCCTCAGGGAAAGCCAAGCCCTCCCAATGCAAATCGCGGTAGCGGGGGCTGATGCCAAACACATGCTCGGCGCCCAGGGCCTGGCCCTGGGCTCGCTCCACGATCCAGCGCAGCACGCGCATGTTTTCGCCAAAACCTGGCCAGACGAACCGGCCCTGCTCATCGGTACGAAACCAGTTGACGCAATAGATGCGCGGCTGGGCTGCGCCTCGGGCAGCGAGCTGGCCGCCGAGCTCGAGCCAGTGAGCAAAATAATCGGCCATGTTATAGCCGCAGAAGGGTAGCATCGCGAATGGGTCGCGCCGGACAACACCCTGCGCACCCGTGGCCGCGGCCGTCGTCTCAGAGCCCATCGTAGCGGCCATGTAAACCCCTTCGACCCAATTGCGCGCCTCGGTCACCAGTGGCACCGTGCTCGAACGACGGCCACCAAAGATGAAGGCATCGATTGGCACCCCCTCGACGCTGTCCCAGGCCGTATCGATCGCCGGGTTCTGGGTGGCCGAGACCGTGAAGCGGGCATTCGGATGCGCGGCCTTCCGGCCGGCGCGACCGTCCTCGGGCGTCCAGTCCCGACCCTGCCAGTCGATCAGATGCGCCGGCGCAACCTCGGTCATCCCCTCCCACCAGACATCACCGTCATCGGTGAGCGCCACGTTGGTGAAGATCGTGTTGGCCGAGAGGGTGGCCATGCAATTGGGATTGGTGCGGGCATTGGTGCCCGGCGCAACGCCGAAATAGCCCGCCTCAGGGTTGATCGCGCGCAGCCTGCCCTGGGCATCTGGCTTGATCCATGCGATGTCATCGCCAATGGTGGTGACTGTCCAGCCGTCAAAACCTTGAGGCGGGATGAGCATCGCAAAATTGGTCTTGCCGCAGGCGGAAGGAAAGGCGGCAGCGACGTGAAGCTTCTGACCCTCCGGGCTCCTCACCCCGAGGATCAACATGTGTTCAGCGAGCCAGCCCACCCCGTCACTGGCCGCATCCTGGCGCCCCATGGTCGAGGCAATGCGCAGCGCAAAGCATTTCTTGCCCAACAAGGCGTTACCACCATAGCCCGAGCCGAAAGACCAGATCTCACGGGTCTCGGGATAGTGCACGATGTACTTGGTCGGGTTGCAAGGCCACGGCACGTCGGCCTCGCCCCCGGCAAGCGGCCGCCCGACCGTGTGTATGCAAGGCACGAACGCACCCGATTCGCCCAGCACATCGTAGACCCGGGCGCCCATGCGGGTCATGGTCCGCATGCTGACCACCACGTAGGGACTGTCGGTCAGCTCAATCCCGATGTGGGCGATCGAACTACCCAGCGGGCCCATCGAAAACGGAATCACGTAGAGCGTGCGACCGCGCATGGCACCTTTGAAGAGCTCACCGAGCTTGGATCGCATCTCGACCGGATCGACCCAGTTGTTGTTGGGTCCGGCATCCTCGCACCGCGCCGAACACACGAAGGTGCGGTCCTCGACCCTCGCGACATCGGAAGGGTCCGACCAGGCCAGATAGGAATTGGGCCGCAAAGCGGGGTTGAGGCGGCGCAAGGTGCCCGCTTCGACCATCGTGCTGCACAACCGATCATACTCAGCCTCGGAACCGTCACACCAGTGAACGCGATCCGGCTCAGTCAGCTCGACGACACGCGCCACCCAATCGAGAACCCCCGCGTGCCGCACCCAGGACGGAGCGCTCAGCCGGGCAGTCGCCTCTGAAGTCGCCCTGGTCGCCTCGCCCGCGAGGCCCGCGCCTGTCTGAAGAATCATCTTGATCGTCTCCGCAAACCCCGATGGAAAGCCGATCATTTTATACCCGCCCTATCGCAGCCCCTTCATTGCGCACAGGAAAGACCCTGTCACGTGCTTCAGACCGTCCGCGATCAATGGCGGCGCGATCCTACCGCCGATTCGGAAAGCAAAGCCTGACGGCGGGGTCTTGTTTGCAGATTGCCGACATTGCGGTA
Source organism: Burkholderiaceae bacterium (assembly GCA_044348315.1). Taxonomy (GTDB): domain Bacteria; phylum Pseudomonadota; class Gammaproteobacteria; order Burkholderiales; family Burkholderiaceae_E; genus SYIM01. The sequence continues at coordinate 3,844 of JBIKTA010000315.1, forward strand.
GATTTCAGTCATGACCATTCAGCCCAGCAGTCCCGCTCAGCGCACGGCCAGCACCGCCCGGGCGGTGCTCATGGCAGGCCTCGTGTTTGCACTCGAGGCGATGTGGCGTGGCTCGATCGCCCGCACCCTCATGGCAGCCTGTGTGCTGATCGCCGGGGCGGGCCTTTTGGTCTTTGCCCGCCGGACGGCGGGCTGAGGCGCCTTGCCGCACTCCCCCTGCCTGGGCGGGTAGGAA
>JBIKTA010000316.1:0-4069 GCA_044348315.1 Burkholderiaceae bacterium
GGTCCTCGATGCCCTGGCACCGCTGGGCGTCCGTGATCTCGACATGCCGGCCTCGCCCAACCGGGTCTGGCAGGCGATACAGGCGGCCCGCAAGGCCTGATCGATAGCCCTCACAGGAGCCTGAACATGTATTCATTCAATTACGAAAAACCGGCCGATGTTGCAGGTGTCGCCCATGCCCTGGCTGCGGGCGCTCAGGCGCTGGCAGGCGGACAGACGCTGATTGCCTCGATGAAGCTGCGTCTGTCCCAGCCCGGGACCATCGTTGATCTGGGCGGCATACCCGAGTTGCGGGGCGTCTGCCGGGATGGCGATTCCCTGGTGATTGGCGCGATGACCCGTCACGTCGACGTGGCGCGCAACCCCGAGGTCCGCTCGCTGATTCCGGCGCTCGCACAGCTCGCTGGGGGCATTGGCGACCGTCAGGTGCGGGCGATGGGCACGATCGGGGGGTCGGTTGCGAACAACGATCCGGCCGCTTGTTATCCCAGCGCGGTGCTTGCGCTCGGTGCAAGGATTCGGACCCAGCGTCGCGAGATCCCCGCTGATGCCTTCTTTCAGGGGGTGTATTCGACTGCGCTCGAGGCGGGCGAACTGATCACCGCGATCTCGTTTCCGATTCCGCGTGGGGCTGCATACGCCAAGTTTCGCCAGCGGGCCTCACGTTTCCCCTTGATCGGCGTCTTTGTCGCCGCCACGGGTGCGGGCGTTCGGGTGGCGGTCACCGGAGGGGGGAACGGTGTGTTCCGCCATGCGGGGCTGGAAGCCGCGCTTTCACAGCGATTCAGCCCCGATGCGGTCGATGCAGTCGAGATCGATGCCAGCGCGCTCAGCAGCGACCTGCACGCGAGCGCTGCGTATCGCGCCCAGCTGATCCGGGTGCAGACCCGACGGGCGGTGCAGCAGGCTCATGCTTGAATTGGCGGCGCGGTTTAAGACGGTCGATGAGCTGACCGACGCCTTGAGGGGCGTCGGCTATTTTGCGCCCCGCTCACTCGTGACGGCGGTACTGCTGGCCCTGCGGCTCGAGCGACCCTTGCTGCTCGAGGGTGAGCCGGGCGTGGGCAAGACCGAACTCGCCAAAGCCCTCGCCCGCATTCTCGGGCGGCCGCTGGTACGTCTGCAGTGCTATGACGGCATGGAGCAGCGCGAAGCCCTCTATGAGTGGAATCACGCCGCGCAGTTGCTGCACATGCGGGCTGCCGGCGAGCGGGTGGGCGGCGATCTTCTGGAGCGCGAGATCTACCAGCCGAGGTTCCTGATCCGCCGACCGCTGCTGCAGGCGCTCGAGGCGCCCGCTCCCGGTGCCGTGCTCCTGATCGACGAGGTGGATCGAGCCGATGAGCCCTTTGAGGCGTTTCTGCTCGAATACCTGGGCGAGTATCAGGTCAGCATCCCCGAACTCGGCACGGTCCGCGCGCAGCACACGCCGGTGACGCTCCTCACCAGCAACCGCACCCGGGACCTCAACGACGCGGTCAAGCGGCGTTGCCTCTATCAGTGGCTGGACTATCCCGACCGTGACCGTGAGCTCGAGATCATCCGCAGCCAGGTGCCTCAGGCCAGCGCCAGGCTCACCGCCCAGGTCGCGGATTTCGTCGGGCGTCTGCGCGCCCAGCCGTTTGCGGATGCGTTTCAGCGCGCACCGGCGATTGCCGAGGCGGTCGAATGGGCCCGGGCGCTGGTGGCGCTCGACACCCTGAGCCTCGACCCCGAGGTCGTGCAGAACACGGCAGGGGTCCTCTTCAAGCAGCGCGACGACGTGGCAGCACTCACGACCCTGATCGATCAGCTGCTCACCGATCCGGCCGGTTGAGATTGATTACGCTGCTGGGCGATGCCCGGTCGGGCAAGCTTCCCGAAAACATCGTCGGGTTCGGGCGTGCGCTCAGACGGGCGGGTGTTCCGATCGACAGCAGCCTCGTCCGGCTGGCGCTCGAAGCCGTCGGGGTCGTGGGGCTGGATCGACGCGATGATGTGCGAAGCGCGCTGCGCAGCGTCATGGTGAGCCGGGAACAGGATCTGCACGTCTTCGATGAGCTGTTCGAGGCCTGGTTCCGCGATCCTGAGGTGGCCCAGCAGCTGCTTGGCCAGATGCTGCCCAAGGCCCCGTCCCAAAGTGAGCCGCGGCGCAGTGCCCGGGCTCAGGAGGCGCTCACGCCGCCGCGTGGGGTGACTCCACCCGCCGCGCCACGCGAGGACGAAGTGCAGCTCGACGCCGCGATGAGTGCAAGCGAGGCGCAGCGTCTTCGGCAGGCTGATTTTGCCGCGATGAATGCGAGCGAGTACCAACTCGTCGAACGGCTGGTCCGCCAGATTCCGCTCGAATTGCCGCGGATCGAGTCCCGTCGTACCGCACCGGGATCAAGGGGCCCGCGACCGCATTGGGCGAGGACCATCCGTGAGGCCATGCGCCATGAGGGGGAACTGCTCAGACTGGTGCGTTGCGAGCGTCGGCGCGAGGCGCTGCCGGTCTTGATTCTGGTGGATGTATCGGGCTCGATGGAGCGCTATGCCCGACTCATGCTCGCGTTTTTGCATCGGGCCACACGCGGGCGGAGGCGATCGGTGTTTGCGTTTGGCACTCGCCTGACCGATCTGAATGCCGCGTTTCGTGAGGTGGATCCTGATCGGATGCTCGCCACCGTGACCGCCGCCGTCCAGGACTATGCGGGCGGTACACGGATTGGCGAGTCGCTTGCGACGCTGCGAATCGGGCACCCGCGCGCCCTGGTCGGTCGCAGGACGGTGGTGATGCTGATCAGCGACGGGCTCGATACTGGGGATCCAGAGAACCTCGATCGCGAGCTGTCGTGGCTGCTGCGCCGCAGCCGCAGCCTCCTCTGGCTGAACCCGCTGCTCCGATTTGACGCTTATCAGCCGCTTGCGGCGGGCGCCAGGGTCCTGCATCGTCGGGCCCATGCGATGCTGGCCGTGCATAATCTCAGCCGGCTCGAAGAATTGGCGGCCGCGCTGGCCCGATTGGCGGCGACGCGCTGAGGCTGCCGAGCGAGGAGAATCAAGATGGAAATGCAAGGTCAAAGACGTCTGCCCCTTCCGCAGGCGATTGTCTGGGCGGCGCTGAACGATCCCGAGATGCTCAAGGTCTGCGTGCCCGGTTGCGAAAAGTTCGAGGTCGAGGGCGAGGGTACCTACACGGTGGTGACCGCGCTCAAGATCGGGCCAGTCTCGGCGCGTTTCACTGGCAAGGTGAAACTCTCCGATGTGCAGGCGCCCCAGTCCTATACCCTAGGTTTCGAGGGCCAGGGCGGTGTGGCGGGCTTCGGCAAGGGGACCTCGGCGGTTCGCCTGGAGCCGGTCGAGGGCGGATGCGATCTTCATTACACGGTCAATGCCACGGTGGGCGGCAAGATCGCACAACTTGGCCAGCGGCTGATCGATGGGGTTGCGCGCTCGCTGGCAGACGATTTTTTCAAGCGTTTCGAGGCGGAGTTGCTGCGCCGCAATCCTCCCCCGGCGGAGGCGGAGGCGATCGCGGCGGAGCCCGCTCCGGTCCCTTCGAGCGATGGCGGGCCGGCCGGTGTCGCTGCAGACGCTTCAAGCTCCGCGCCTGGGCAGTCCATCGATACGGCTGCGGGTTCAGCGCCTGGGCAGTCCATCGATACGGCTGCAGGCTCAGCGCCCGCGCAGCCCGTGGGTGCCGCTGCGGGTTCAGCGCCTGGGCAGTCCCAGGGTGCGGCCACGGGTTCAGCCCTACCGCATTCCGCGCCGGTGCCACCCGCGCCCTCGCGGGCCAGTGATGAGACCTCACAAGCCCCATCGGGATCGTCATCGGCACGCTTCTGGATTGCCGGTGCGGTCGCCGCGGCAATCGTCATCTGGCTGATCGTCCGGTAAGCACCGTTCGCTGGCCTGCCGCAATCCATCTTGGGCTGAACGGTTACCGATTCAGGAGGCTTTTTACGATGTCAAGCTTTCATCTCTGCCGGGCACGCCTCGGCCTCAAGGTGGCGCTTGCCGCAGGGGCGTGGCTGAGCGCCCCCTTGCCGGTTGCGGCACAATCCCCCGTTGTCCCTTCGATCTCCTGGATCAAGAGCCTCGGAAAATC
>JBIKTA010000317.1:0-4067 GCA_044348315.1 Burkholderiaceae bacterium
GTGTTTCGCCCGATGCCGTCCCGATGTGATGATTCTCGAGGTCGGACTCGGTGGCCGCCTGGATGCGGTGAATCTGGTCGATGCCGACTGTGCAATCGTGACCTCGATTGATATCGACCATGTCGAGTATCTTGGGCCCACGCGAGAACACATCGGTTATGAGAAGGCTCACATCTTTCGCCCGCAGCGACCCGCGATCTGCGCCGATCCGATGCCACCCGACTCGCTGGTTCGTTACGCTCAGGCGATTGGGGCCGACCTCTGGCGGTTTGGTCGCGACTTCAACTATGCGGGAGACCGCCAGCAATGGTCTTACGGTGGGCGCAGGGCTCGCCGGAACAGTCTGGCTTATCCCGCGCTGCGGGGTGCGAACCAACTGCTCAATGCCTCGGCTGCGCTGGCGGCGCTGGAGGCGCTCGCAGACCGCCTCCCGGTGACTCAGCAAGCGGTTCGGCAGGGACTTGCACTGGTCGAACTGCCGGGCCGCTTCCAGGTGCTGCCGGGTCGACCGTCGGTTGTGCTAGACGTCGCGCACAACCCCCACGCGGCGGCGCATCTGGCGAGCAATCTCGACAACATGGGCTTCTTTCCCGAAACCTGGGCGATTTTAGGCGTCATGCGTGACAAGGACATCGATGGCATCGTCAAGGCCTTGCGGGATCGGGTTGATCATTGGCTGCTGGTCGACTTGCCGGGCCCTCGTGCGGCGAGCGCCAGGGGACTGTTCGATCGCTTTGCCGCGCTGGGTATCACGCCACGCGCGGGTCATGCCGTCGAGATGCACCCATCGCCTCGCGAAGCGCTCGACCGCGCCCGGGCCGCCGCGAGTGAGGATGATAGAATCGTTATCTTCGGTTCATTTCTGACCGTGGCAGACATACTGGAAGCCCGTGCCGAAGCCCGCTCATCAAGCGTTTGAGTTCATGCCTAGACGCCTGTCCCCATCCGGCAGGAGGTTGACAGATGGCCGCGCGCGCTGCCCGGGCTGAGCGGGCTGCAGTCGACCCGGCCCTTCCGTTCAAGCGTCGGGCGAGGCGTCGGCTGGTGGGCTCGGTGTTCGTGGCCTTGGCGGTTGCGATCGCGCTGCCTCATGTCCTGGATCCCGAGCCCAGCTTTCAGCGTCCCGAGATCCGGGTCGACATCCCTCCCCGCGACACACCGCTGCCGTCGGCTGCTGCCCCGGCGCAGCCATCCGGACAATCTCCGGTTGGTTCATCCGCCGCGCCCGCACCGCCGGCACAGCCCGCACCGCCGGCGGCCCCCCAGACCGGACAGGGAACGACGCGCGGTTCCGGCGGCGTCCCCCCGCAGGCCGCCGCCTCAGTGCCCCCGCCGCCTCCAGCCCAGACCGCTCCTCGCTCCGCACCACCCGCGTCGACGGCCCCCGCCAAACCCCAGGCGGCGCAGCCCCCACCCGTTAGTCCGTCGGCCTCGGCGACGCCCCCCGGAGCGATCGGTCCGGGGACGACACCGCCCAGGGCGGGAGGTGGAGCCGCGCCGGGCGCGACGAACCCCGTGTCGAGTCGTTGGCTGGTCCAGGCCGGACTCTTCTCAAAGGCTGAGAATGCCACTGCGCTCGTATCGAGGATCAAGGCAATGGGCTTGCCGGCCTTTACCGAGGCGGTCGACGGCGGGCAGGGCGTCCGCTTGCGGGTTCGCGTGGGGCCCTTTCCGACGCGTGGCGAGGCCGATCAGGCCAGGGCGCGGCTGAGCCTGAACGGGATTGACGCCGCGCTGGTGTCGCCATGACGGCGGCCCTCGCATCGCTGACCGCCTGGGACTACCTGCTGTGCGCGGTGGTGCTCACGTCGGTGCTTTTTGGGCTGATGACCGGGTTTGTCAGGACCATGTTTGGGCTGGCCGCATGGTTTGTTGCTGCCGTGGCGGCTCTGGTAGCCGGGCCCACGCTGCTCCAGATGTTTGGCGTAACGCTTCCCCTGCCGTTCTTCATGTTTCTGGTCTTTTTGGCAGTGTTCCTGATCACCCGGGTGGTGGGCGGCCTGATCGCCCGAGGCCTTGCGTGGGTTGGACTGGGCGGTGTCGATCGAGTGCTAGGCGCGTTCTTTGGCGTGCTACGGGCGGCTCTGATCATGGTGATTTTCGTCCTGGTCGCATCGATGTTCGAGTTGCAGCGCGATCCCGCCTGGGAGCGCGCATGGTCGAGACCGCTGCTTGACGATATGCTGGCCCGGTTTGGCCACCTGGTGCCTGAGATACTGCCAACCGCGCGACGTGTGTTGGACACCTAGGAGCGTATCGGGCTGCGACCGATTCGTTTTTCGCTTTCGCTGACGGTCATTCTTCATTCCTGCGCTTCTCTTCAGAGATTCGACTCATGTGCGGTATTCTTGGTGTGGTTTCGCGTTCTCCGGTGAATCAGTTGCTCTACGACGGGCTGCTGCTGTTGCAGCACCGCGGGCAGGACGCCGCTGGCATTGCCACGGCTGAAGACAAGAAATTCAGCTTGCACAAGGCCAATGGGCTCGTGCGGGATGTCTTTCGCACCCGCAACATGCGGGCGCTTCCGGGCCGATCGGGCATTGCACACGTCCGTTATCCTACGGCGGGGTCGGCCGGCGATTCCGAGGAAGCGCAGCCTTTTTATGTAAACGCGCCCTTTGGCATCACCTTCGCCCACAACGGCAATCTGACCAATGCAGACCAGTTGGGTGAGGAGATGTTCCGTCGTGACCGCCGTCATATCAACACGGCCTCCGACTCCGAGGTCCTCCTCAATGTCCTCGCTCATGAGTTGCAGGAGTGCGCGAGCGGCGTCTCGCTCGATCCCGATACGATCTTCAAGGCGGTCACCGGGCTGCATGCCCGGGCGCGCGGGGCCTACGCCTGTGTAGCCGAGATTGCCGGTTATGGTGTTCTGGCGTTTCGTGATCCCTGGGGTATCCGGCCGCTGTGCTACGGGGTCGCCCAGACTGAGGCGGGGCCGGAGTATCTGATCGCCTCGGAATCGGTTGCTCTGGAAGGCCTTGGATTCAGGATGGTGCGTGACATTGCGCCGGGTGAGGCGATCTTCATCGATCTCGAAGGTGGCGTTCATTTCAGGCAATGCGCGTCCCGCGCTTCGCTCAATCCCTGCATGTTCGAGTACGTGTATTTCGCGCGCCCCGATTCGATCATCGATGGCGTATCGGTCTACGATGCACGGCTCCGGATGGGGGAATACCTCGCCGAGCGGATCAGTCGTGAATTGTGGCTCGGCGATGTCGATGTCGTCATGCCGATTCCCGATACCTCGAGGCCCTCGGCCATGGAACTGGCCAACCGGCTGGGCATTGCCTACCGCGAGGGGTTTCTCAAGAACCGCTATGTCGGGCGCACCTTCATCATGCCGGGCCAGGCGGTGCGCAGGAAAACGGTGCGCCAGAAACTGAACGCCATGAGTGTCGAGTTTCGGGGCAAGAACGTGCTCCTGGTCGACGATTCGATCGTACGCGGGACGACCTCGCGCGAAATTGTGCAGATGGCTCGCGATGCCGGCGCCAACAAGGTGTACTTTGCCTCCGCATCGCCTCCAGTCCGCTTTCCGAATGTCTACGGCATCGATATGCCGACCCGGGGTGAACTGATCGCGCATGATCGCAGCGACGATGAGATCCGCCTGGCCATCGGGGCCGATGCGCTGGTCTATCAGTCGGTCGAGGCGATGAAGCGATCGGTGCTCGATCTGAATCCGGCGCTTCGCGCCTTCGAGGCGTCCTGCTTCGATGGCCATTACATTACCGGTGATGTGGATCGGGATTTGCTCGATCGTCTTGAGCACGGGCGCAGCCCGATGGCTCCGCAGGGTCTGGAGGATCGATTTTCCGGGCAGATGAATCTGCAGTTTTCGGTGGTGAGCGACTAAACGTGAGCCTACCCTCGCTGTATGCTCCGGGCGCGGTGGGTTGGCCGTCCGGACGGACAGAAGGCTTTAGATGCTGAATTTGATTGAATCAGGGATGACTTGAGATGAAAGATCAACTTTCGATCGATACGCTGGCGGTGCGTGCTGGCATCGAACGCTCGCAGTTTGGCGAGCATTCCGAGGCGCTTTTTCTCACTTCGAGTTT
>JBIKTA010000318.1:0-4060 GCA_044348315.1 Burkholderiaceae bacterium
CGGTCAGGAAGTGACCGCCAAGGTCCTCAAGTTCGACCAGGAAAAAAATCGGGTCTCACTGGGCGTCAAGCAACTCGGCGACGACCCGTGGGTGGGCATTGCTCGCCGCTATCCCCAGAGCACGCGTATTTTTGGCAAGGTCACCAACATCACCGACTACGGCGCGTTCGTGGAAATCGAGCCGGGGATCGAAGGTTTGGTGCACGTGTCCGAGATGGACTGGACCAACAAGAACGTCAACCCCGGCAAGGTCGTTGCCCTGGGCGACGAGACCGAGGTGATGGTGCTCGAGATCGACGAGGATCGTCGTCGTATCTCGCTCGGCATGAAGCAGTGCCGGCCCAACCCCTGGCAGGAGTTTGCCGAGAACCATCGCAAGGGCGATAAGGTCCGTGGTTCGATCAAGTCGATCACCGATTTCGGCGTATTCATTGGACTGCCTGGCGGGATCGACGGCCTGGTTCACCTCTCCGACCTCTCATGGAGTCAGGTGGGCGAGGAGGCGGTCCGCAATTTCCGCAAGGGTGACGAGATCGAAGCGGTCGTGCTTGCGATCGATACCGAGCGTGAGCGCATCTCTCTGGGTATCAAGCAGCTCGATGGCGACCCCTTCAACAACTACGCGGCCAGCCACGAGAAGGGCGCTGTCGTCAAGGGCGTTGTCACGTCGGTGGATGCACGGGGTGCGACCATCAGCCTGGGCGGCGATGTCGAAGGATATCTGCGTGCGTCGGAGATTTCGCGTGATCGCGTCGAGGATGCCCGCAATCACCTGAAGGAAGGCGACGAGGTCGAGGCGATGGTGATCAACGTCGACCGCAAGAATCGTGCGATCAGCCTGTCGATCAAGGCCAAGGACACGGTCGAAACGGCTGAGGCGCTGCAGCGGATGCAGGCCGAGAGTGGGGCTGCCACCGGCACCACCAACCTCGGTGCACTGTTGCGCGCAAAGCTCGACACGCCCCGGGAGTAGTGGGTGCGTCGCGTCGCTCCGGATCTCCCGGAGGACGCCGCCGGCGGCTCGCTGCCGCCGGCGAGCGCTTCCGAGGATGCAGCCGATCCGATGACTCGCTCCGAGCTCATCGAGCGACTGGCCGAGCAGTTTCCGCAGTTGGTCGCCAAGGACGCCGAATTCGCCGTTCGGACCATCCTGGAGGCCATGGCTCGCACCCTGGCAAGTGGCCAGAGGATCGAAATTCGTGGCTTCGGCAGTTTTGATGTCTCGTATCGCCCACCGCGGGTCGGTCGCAATCCTAAGTCTGGCGAAAAAGTCCTGGTACCCGGCAAGCGTGTGCCACACTTCAAGCCCGGCAAGGATCTCCGCGAACAGGTTGACCTCGCATTGACGAGGACGTGACCACGGGGATGAGTCCTCCGGTGCGCCCTGATTGCGGGCGCTGAACGGGCCCTTCAGAGCTGGAGCGTGCGGATGCGAGTCCTCTCCTGGATCTTCTACATTGCCTTGTTCATCCTGGCTCTCGGGTTCGCCTTGTCCAACACCGAGCCGGTTGAACTTCGCCTCTTTTCGGGCTACGCGAGTACCTGGCGCGCACCGCTGGTGGTCTTCCTCCTGGCGTTCCTGGGCCTTGGAGCGGTTCTGGGTCTGCTGGCTGCGGTGCCCGCATTGTTTCGCGCCCGGCGCGAAATTGCCCACCTCCGAAAAGAGCTTCGTCAGGCCAATAAACGAACCGCGGGCGCAGGTGGGGGCGAGTCTCATGAGCAGTTACCCGTCGTGGCGCCCCCGCCGGCCAGTGCGTCCACGCCTCTGGGGGTCTGAGGCGGGGGCTGGCCGAGAGCCGCTGGATTGCTGCTTCGGCTGACCTATCATGGAATTCGACGTCTTCTGGCTGCTGTCCTTGCCCCTGTTTTTTGCCCTGGGGTGGCTGGCTGCCCGTCATGAGTCCCGGTCGAAGGCGGCGCGTCCCACGCTCCCAGATGCCTATTTTCGCGGGCTGAATTTCCTGTTGAACGATCAGTCCGACCGGGCAGTCGATGCGTTCGTTGATGTCGTTCGTATCGATCCGGAGACGATCGAACTGCATTTTGCGCTGGGCAAGCTTTTTCGTCGACGCGGCGAAACGGATCGTGCGATTCGGGTCCACCAGAATCTTCTGGACCGTGCCGACCTCGCGCCTCTCATGCGTGAGCAGGCTTTGTTTGAGCTTGCGCAGGATTTTCTGAAGGCCGGGCTATTTGATCGTGCTGATCAGGCATTCGAACGGCTTGCCGCGGGCAGTTTCGCTGACCAGGCGGCGCGCCACCGAATCGAGATTGCCGAAACCATGCGCGACTGGGCGCGTGCGATCGAGTTATCCGAACGGGTCCTTGAGGTCGACCGCACCGATTCGGACCGTATTCGGATCGCGCATTTTCACTGCGAACTGGCAGCTCGGGCGCTGGCCAGCGGCGAACCGGAACGTTTCCGTGTGGTCGAGCATCATCTGGCAAGCGCGGAGCGCCACCACGCACAACATCCTCGCGTGATCATGCTCCGCGGCGATCTTGCCCTCGCGCGCGGGGAGGCCGCTCGTGCGATCGAGGCCTGGCGTGCCCTGCTATCGATTGCGCCGGCCCACTTCAACCTGGTTGCAGCGCGGTGGGTTGCCGCTCAACGTGAGAGCGGCGGCCTTGAGGAGGCTATCCAGACACTTGATCGTCAAGGATCGAAGCACCCCTCGGCCGAGTTGTTCCTGCAGGGCTTTGCCGCTCGGCTCGCACAGGGGCGAGGTCCGGCGGCGGCGGACTGGGCCGCCGAGGTGCTCGCGCGGTCGCCGAGCCTGGCGGGCCTCGCGCAGTTGCTGCGCTGGCGGATCGATCACGCGGCCCATGCGTCGATAGAGGAATTGCGGCTGTCCGAACGGCTCATTGCCGAGCAGGCTCAGTTGCAGTCGCGGCATGTTTGCGGCCATTGTGGTTTTCGGGCTCGGCAGTATTTTTGGCAATGTCCGGGCTGTGGCCGATGGGACAGTGTGTCTCCGCTGCGGGCGGAAGACCCCAATCAATGAGGAGCAGCGACGGTGAAGATCACATTCGTGGGCGGCGGAAACATGGCGAGCGCGCTGATTGGCGGGCTGCTTTCTGAGTCTGGCGATACGTTCAGGATTGCCGTGATCGAGCCTGCGGAGGCGCAGCGCATTGTGCTCACCGAGCGCTGGCCGGTGGAGGTCCACTCCGCGCCTTGCGCGGCGGCACTCGATTCGGCCGAGGTCGTCGTCCTCGCTGTAAAGCCGCAGCAGATGCGCGAGGTCGCGCATTCGATGGCCGCTTTTTTGACCGGACAGCTCGTCATCAGCGTTGCTGCGGGCATCCGCTCGCAGGATCTTTGCCGCTGGCTGGGCGGGCATCGCCGCATCGTTCGCAGCATGCCGAACACACCTGCACTGATCGGTCGCGGTGTGACTGGCCTCGCGCTCTTCGATGCGTCGCATACGGATGACCGAGCGCTTGCCGAGCGGATTCTCAAGGCTGTGGGCGAGGTTGTCTGGGTCCATGACGAAAGCCTGCTCGATGCCGTTACTGCCGTGAGCGGCAGCGGACCTGCGTATGTGTTCCGTGTGATGGAGGCGATTGAGGCAGCCGGCACCGCACTCGGTCTCGATGCCGAGCAGGCGCGTCGCCTCACGATCGCAACTTTTCTTGGCGCGGCCGAGCTGGCGGCGCGATCCGACGATCCTCCTTCAGTACTTCGCGAGCGCGTGACCTCCAAAGGCGGCACGACTGCTGCGGCGCTCGCTGTGATGGAGGCTCGAGACCTCTCTGGACTGTTCGCCGAGGCGCTTGCTGCCGCTGCGCGGCGCGGCGCGGAGATGGGGGCGGAATTCGGGAGCGAATAGCGGGGCGTCGGCGGTCGATCGGGGTCGGGGTCGGGCGTTCGACGGTCGGTCTTTCGTCGGTCGGGGGCTGGGTCTTGGGGGGTCGGGCTTTCGACGGTCGGGGGCTGGGTCTTGGGGGGTCGGGCTTTCGACGGTCGGGCTGGGTCTTGGGGGGTCGGGCTTTCGACGGTCGGGCCCGGCCGGGCTCAAAAAACCATTCGCCCGCCGACCCGCCCGCCTGCGCCCTC
>JBIKTA010000319.1:0-4049 GCA_044348315.1 Burkholderiaceae bacterium
CGAGCGCAAAGGTCGCGGTATCCGCACTCAGCTTCTGGGAGGTAGGTCGCCTGGCCGGACGCGGCCGGATTGCCTTGGCGTCATCCCCGGAGGATTGGCGGGCGCGTTGGCTTGAAGCTGGCCTGACCGAGTTCGCGCTCGAAGGGCGGGTGGCTATCCGTTCTCTGGATCTGGACGGGCTCTCGGACGACCCTGCAGACCGATTCATTACTGCGACTGCGCTCATCCACGATGCGACCCTGGTGACGGCCGACCAGAGAATCCTCGACTGGCGTCACACCCTGCCGCGTCAGGATGCGGGTCGCTGAAGCGAACGGGGAGCGCTCCCGGGGGAATCGGGCCATCCTTGCGCAACCGACGGGTGGCACGGTGAGGGAACCGGGCAAGCCCGTCCGACCCATGGCATCTTTGGCGGCCTCTGCTAGAGTGGATCCACCATGCGATTGACCCCCTCCCAAATCGCCGTCATCAAAAGCACGACCGCAGCAGTCCTGGGGCCTCAATCCCGGGTCAGGCTGTTTGGGTCGCGCGTCCATGACCGGCAAAAGGGGGGCGATGTCGACCTGTACGTCGAGGTTCCACAACCGAATCTCATGCAGAGGATCCGCTGCAAGATTCAGCTCGAAGAGCGCCTGGACATGCCGGTCGATCTGATCGTCAAACCGATCGGTGACGACAGCCCGATCAGCCGGATCGCCAGGTCGGAGGGGATCGAGCTGTGAGTGATCGCCTGGCGCTACTTTGGCGCAAGCTGGACCATCTCGCGCGGATGCGCGAGTACCTGTTGTATTCCATCGAACAGGTGCGGGAAATCGTGACGATCGGCGACTGGAAAGGGCTCTCGCCTGCACAGCATGAGTCGCTCGCGGCTTTTCGTGTCCGGTTCAGCGAGTTCCAGGAGCACATCGGCAAGACGATGAAGGCCATCGCGGTGGAGGAGGAAAAGCCGTCCGAACCCTTCACCGCGGTTCTTCTTTACATGGAGAAGATCGGCTGTCTCGATTCGGTCGAGCGGTGGAAGGAAATCCGCGAACTGCGCAATGCCGTCAACCACGAATATCAGGACGACCCAGAGGCGCTTCGCACCTTCTTTTCGTGCATGCTTGACCGATCACCGGAGCTTTTGCGCTGGCTCGATCTGCTGGTTCAGTTCTGTCGCCGGACGTATCCTGAACCCCCTCACCACAAGCCCTAGGCTTGTCGATACCATCCTCCCCTCACCCCATCCGCGAAAGTCGAACGCCGTGGCATCGACTCCAGACCTGTCAGCGCTTCAAAACCGGGTGATCGAGATCGCCTCGCGGGCGGGCGTCGAGCTGTGGGCCCGACGCAGCATTTCGCAACAGTGGTATAGCGAACTGCTGGCCGATGCGGCCCTGATCTGAGGCGGGAGGCTTTCCTGTCGAAATCAGAGATTGCCGATTCACGCGAACGCCATCTAAACTCCGACACCAACCAATGGGGCTCATCATGAATCGACAGCGCAGGGCAGTTCTTCAATCCGTTTCCGCCATCACGCTGATGCCCGCGGTGGTCGCGCGCGCTCAGACACTGTGGCCCACGCGGACCGTACGCATCCTCAGCCCCTGGCCTGCTGGCGGACCCGCGGATGCGCTGATCCGGCCGCTCGCAGACGGGCTCAAGGCTGCGCTGGGCCAAAGCTTCATCGTCGAGAGCCAGCCCGGTGCCAATGGCACGATCGCGACCGCCAACGCTGCGAAGGCAGTTCCGGATGGTCATACGCTGCTTTATTCGAACCTCGGGCCCATGACCGTCAGCCCGGCAATGATGCGCCTGCCTTACAACCCTGAAACCGACTTTGCCCCGATCACCCAACTCACCCGCTCGCCTTTGGTGCTCACGATTCGCGCTGATCTTCCGGTGCAGAGTGTCGCCGAGTTCATCAGCTATGCCCGGGCTCAGGCCAAGCCGCTGATCATGGGGTCGGTGGGCAACGGCAGCACCCCTCACATCGTGGGCGAAATGTTCAAGGCCGCCACCGGGCTTGCGTTCACGCATGTGCCGTACAAGGGGTCCGATCCGCTGCTGCTCGACATGGCGGGAGGCCGTCTCGATTATTCGTTCCTGAATTACCTGGGGACGCTGTCCTTCGTCAAGACCGGGAAGGTCCGAGTCATCGCGGCCTCATCGCTCAAGCGCTCGGAACTCTTTTCGGATCTTCCGGCAATCAGCGAAACCTTGCCCGGATTCGACTTTGCGTCCTGGTACGGCTTGCACGCCCCGGCCGCGGTTCCTGCTCCGGTGCTCGATGCGATTCATCGCGCGACGATCCAGGTGCTCACGAGCGAGGAGTCGCGTCAGCGGCTGCGGCAAGGTTCGTTCGAGCTGGTCGGAAGCTCCCCAAAGGAGTTCGCGCAGCGGATTCGCAGTGAGCTCGAGACGTTCAGCCGCGTCGTCAAGGACTCGGGCATGGCGGCCGGCTGAAAATCCGGATCGAAGTCGTCGACCGTACGGCCGCGCGAACGAGCTCGGCAAACGCCTGGGCTCGCCTCCGCGTTGCTTCGAACCGCGCTTGATGCCCTCACCCCAGTTGGCTACGATGCCAACTCAACGTCAATTCGGGAGTGGTCATGAGGAAATCGGCCCTGGGGCAGCTCACGACAGCGCTACTTCCCTTGCTGATGGCGGCGGGTTGTGCCGACATGCCAACCCGCTCGGCACCCATTGCGACTGCCACGGGCGGCGCAACCACTGCCTCCAGTCAACCCGGAGGGTCGCAGTCGTCGCAGGCATTGCCAGCTCTCGTCAAGGAGGTTGTGACGCTGAACTATGCCTCACCGGGCGGGCCGTCCGGCAAGATTGAAGCGGTGCTACGTAAGCCTCAAGGGGAGGGCTCCGGCCAGGCGCTGCTCCTCATTCACCACGCAGGCGGATTCGGTGCCGGCACAACCACCCAGTATGCCGACCTGTTTGTGCAGCGCGGATTCACCACTCTTGAATTGCGTATGTTCGATCGGCCGACCGACCAGAGACCTTCAGCGCTTGCTCTATACGCCATGATGGCTGCGGGTCTCCGACACCTCGCCCAGCAACCCGATGTCAAACCGGAGAAGATCGCAGCGGTAGGCCTGTCGCTCGGCGCTTTCATGACCATCACGGCTACCTCGACCTGGTTCTATGACCATCACAAACTGGGGACCATGCGTTTCAGTCGGGTGGCTGCCCTGTATCCGGTGTGCTGGATGATGACTGAGGCCGTCCAGGGCCGAACCCAGGGCCTCACCATTTTTGAAGGCCTCCCGACCGACGTGATTCAGAACTTTGCCCGGGTACCCCTCTTGATCCTGGCAGGCGGGAAGGACAATTACGACGGGTCGAACCCGAATGCGTGTCCGGATTTTGTCAAGTCACTGCCCGATCCTCGGCAAGTTCAGCTTTCTCAGGTGAAGGTCTACGCGGAAGCGACGCATGGCTGGGATCACGGCCGCACCTATGGGTTTACTGCACACAATGCCTGCCCAGGGAGAACAAGCTGTCGCAATGTAAATGTCTCGAACCCAGTCACGGTAGAGAAAGGGAAAAGGGACTTGCTGGAATTCCTTGCGCAGCCGCGAATCGAATGAGGTCGGGCACCGCCCGCTTTCTCGTCATCACATCGGATCGCGATCCGCCGAAACCGATACATCGCGCCGCGTCAGGATGCGGGCTCGCCGAAGCGAGCGAAGATGCCGTCGTATCGCATCGGGCCTCGAGCCTGTTCCGGCCTGATCGACTTCCTCGTCGGATCCTTCAGTCGCGAGCTTGAGCGACTCCTGCGGGCAACCAAGTTGGGCTTTACCGTTCGTTGAGGGTCGGTGAACACCCCACCTCACATCTCGGTCCGCGATGGTCATTTCGAGCCACGCTCGAACTGCCTCGCCTCCCGGATCATCTTCGGGATGTCAGGGTCGACGACGCCGGGCGCGAAGCGCGCCCGGATGAATCGCGTCAGGGCGATCAGATCTTCATCCGAAAGCGATACAAATCCTGGCATCGACTTGTCGGGCGACCCGGCAGGCGGGCGAATCCCGTCCAGCGTCAGCCGGATC
>JBIKTA010000320.1:0-4046 GCA_044348315.1 Burkholderiaceae bacterium
CAGCGAGGCAGGTTTCGAGGTCGATGTGGTCGATGGAGAGTCGACTCAGCGTGCGAGCGCACCGCAGGTCATCGTCGCCACCGGATCCAAGGCGCGCCACCTCCCGGGCATTGCGGTCGACAACCAGGTCATTCTCGACAATGAGGGGGCGTTGGCCATGAGCGCCGTCCCCAAGCGGCTTGGCGTGATTGGAGCGGGCGTCATCGGCTTGGAGTTGGGGTCGGTTTGGCGTCGCCTCGGGTCCGAGGTCACCATTCTCGAAGCGATGCCTGAGTTTCTCGCGGCGGTCGACGAGGGCGTTCGCAAAGAGGTCTGGAAGCAGTTCACCGGCCAGGGTTTGTCAATTCACCTGGGCGTTCGGCTGGGGGAAGTGAGTGTCAAGAAGAGTGGCGTCAAGGTCGCGTATCAGGATGCAGCGGGCGCGTCTCAGACGCTGGACTGCGATCGACTGATCGTATCAGTGGGGCGTGTACCCAATACCGACGGACTGGGGCTCGACCAGGTTGATCTCACGGTCGATGACCGAGGGTTCATTCCGGTGGATCAGTCGTGTCGCACCGCAGTGCCAGGCATCTGGGCGGTGGGCGATGTGGTGCGAGGTCCGATGCTCGCCCACAAGGCCGAGGATGAGGGCGTGATGGTCGCCGAGTTGATCGCTGGTCAGAAGCCTCATATCGACTACAACTGCATCCCGTGGGTCATCTACACCGCCCCCGAGATCGCCTGGGTCGGAAAGACTGAGAAGCAGCTGAAGGACGCGGGTCGGCCCTACAAAGCCGGGCAGTTCCCGTTTGCAGCCAATGGCCGTGCGTTGGGAATGGGTGCGGCGCAAGGGTTCGTCAAGGTGCTGGCCGACCAGGAAACCGATGAGGTTCTGGGCGTACATATCGTTGCCGCCAACGCCTCCGATCTGATTGCCGAGGCGGTGATGGCGATGGAATTCAAGGCGTCGGCTGAGGACATCGGCCGGATCTGCCATGCTCACCCCTCGCTTTCCGAGGCGCTCAAGGAAGCAGCTTTGGCGGCATCCGACAAGCGCGCGCTGAATGCCTGAGTGCCGGCGCGGATGAATGCGCGACTGAACGTGGCCACGGGCGCCGAGGGAGTGGCTGCGAGGGCCTCGCAGCTCGCGGTCGTTGCTGTCTACCATGAGGCACTCAAGGCCCGTGGCTTTGTGCCGGACCCGGCCCAGCTGCACGCGATCGAGGCGCTACAGCGTCTCTCGGACCAGTGTGTCGCTTACGAGCATTCGCTTGCAGCCGTGCTGACCCGCTGGATCCGTCGTCCGGTGCCGCCCCGTGGCCTCTGGCTTTGGGGCGGGGTGGGCCGTGGCAAGAGTTTTCTGATGGATTGTTTCCATCAGGGAGCGCCGGTACGGGGCAAGACCCGTATTCATTTCCACGAGTTCATGCGGGGCGTACACCGGGAGCTCGATCTCCTGAAGGGCAGGGCTGATCCGCTCGACGAGGTCGCCCGGCGCGTGGCGAGTCGCCATCGACTGATCCTGTTCGATGAGTTTCACGTCTCGGATATCGCCGACGCGATGATTTTGGAGCGACTGATGCGTGCGCTCTTCGCTCAGGGCGTTTGTTTCGTGATGACCTCGAACTACCGTCCCGACCAACTCTACCCTGAGGGGCTGCATCGCGAGCGCGTGCTTCCGGCCATCGAACTGATCAAGGCTCACTGCGAGGTATTGCAGGTCGACGCGGGAACCGACTACCGTCGTCTGGCCTTTGAGCGGATCGAAGCCTATCACCAGCCGCTCGGGCCCGAGGCCGCGACTGCGATCGTAGAGGCCTGGGAGCGGCTCGCCGAGGCAGGCGATGAGTCGCCCGAAATCGAGATCGAAAACAGGATGCTGAAGTCCCTGCGCCGCGCGGGTGGCGTGATCTGGTTTGATTTCGAGACGCTCTGCAATGGACCGCGCTCACAGAATGACTACCTCGAGATCGCCCGGCGGTTTCACACCGTGCTGCTGTCAGACGTCCCCCGGATGAGTGCGTCCATGGCGTCGGCGGCGCGTCGCTTCGTTTGGCTGATCGACGTGCTCTATGACCAGAGGGTGAAGCTGGTGATGACTGCGGAATGCGCGCCGGATGAGCTTTACACGAGCGGTGTGCTGTCCAGCGAGTTTCACCGTACGGTGAGCCGCATCAATGAGATGCAGTCCCGCGAGTATCTTGAGGCCCCGCGTCGGGGGCTGGCGGGCGCGCTGACGGGCGCGTGAGGGCGGATCGTTCGTCCCTTGGATCTCAAGCAAGCGCAAGCCAGATTGCCGTCGCACACAAGGACGCGCCCAGGGCTCGATTGAAATAGGCGAGTCGTCGACCGTGTTTCAGCCAGCGTGCGAGTCGTTCGCCGCCGTACGCCCAGAGCAGGAGCGAGAGGGCGCAACTCCCCGCAAATCCAGCAATCAACACCGCCATATCAAGCCAGGCTGGTCCCGCGACGCCGCGCCAGGTGGCGGCCGTACCCGTCATGACCAACCAGGCCTTGGGATTGCCCCACTGCAGCAGTGCGCTCTCCCAGACATGAGGGGGCCGGATGCGCACGGCGTCCTCAAGGCCGGTCGAGCGCGCGAGCTGGATGCCCAGCCAAAGCAGCCAAGCGACGCCAAACGCGCGCAGGGCCTGTGCAAGCATGGGTACGGCTTCGATCAGCGCCTGGGCACCGGACAACACCAAGGTCATCATCAAGGTGACGCCGATGACCACGCCGATCAGGTGCGAGCCGATGCTGCGCAGACCAAAATGAATACCGCAGCTGAGTGCCACCATCGTGTTGGGGCCGGGCGTCACCGCCCCCACCCAGGCGAACCAGAGGTAGGCGAGCAGCATCGGGAGATCGAGGGCCCAGTTCATGTCAGGGGTGCCATAAGGTGAAGCCGCGGCGATCTTAACCGGGAAGCGCCTGGGCATCCCGCTGAGTGGCGGAATTGAGGCGGCCCTGGTCCGACCGCGCGCCGCCAGAAGGAGAGGCTCGCGCTGATCGATTCCGGGGATTGAAAAATTGAAGCCTCGCCGCAAGATCACGGAGAGTCGGCGGCGTTGGCTGCGTCACTCATGCGAGATGTGGGGCTGTGCCGCTTTAGATCGCGAGCTTGGTGGCATGGGCCGCATGACTTGTGCGAGATCGGTGGCATGGACCACCTCACTTTTTCGGAATCAGGAGTGTCAATGGGCGCGATGAAGGAAACCCTGGGCTTTCAGACCGAGGTCACCCAGCTGCTTCAGCTGATGATCCATTCGCTATACAGCAATCGCGAGATTTTTCTGCGCGAACTGGTTTCCAACGCGTCGGATGCCTGTGACAAGCTCCGGTTCGAGTCGCTGGCAGCGCCCGACTTGCTTGAGGGGGGAGGGGAGCTCGAGATCCGGGTCGACTTCGACAAGGAGGCTCGCACGATCACCGTGTCTGACAACGGTATCGGCCTGTCACGTCAGGATGCGGTCGAGCACCTCGGCACGATCGCCCGGTCGGGCACCAAGGAGTTTTTCGGGAAACTGAGCGGGGACCAGGCGCGCGACGCGCAATTGATCGGCCAATTCGGGGTGGGTTTTTATTCCGCTTTCATTGTGGCTGAGCGCGTGACCGTGTTATCGAGGCGCGCGGGGCTGCCCGCGGATCAAGCGGTGCGTTGGGAGTCGGATGGCAGCGGCAGTTTCAGCGTGGAAACGGTCGAACGCACCGCGCGTGGCACCGATGTGATTCTCTACCTCAGGGCACCTGCGGCCGATGACGAGGGGGATTCGACCGACGACCTGCTCGCCTCCTGGAAGCTGCGTTCGATCCTCCGCAAGTACTCCGACCACGTGTCGCTGCCGATTCGGATGCCGATCGAAAAGTGGAACGAAGAGGCCAAAGCGCAACAGCGCACAGGCGAGTGGGAGACCGTCAACCAGGCAAGCGCGCTCTGGACTCGCGCAAAGAGCGACGTCACAGATGAGCAGTACAAGTCATTTTTCGAGCACTTGGCTCCGGGTAGCGGAGAGCCGCTCGCCTGGAGTCACAATCGGGTTGAGGGCCGCACCGAATACACCCAA
>JBIKTA010000321.1:0-4040 GCA_044348315.1 Burkholderiaceae bacterium
CCGGTCATCGCCATCGACCTGCCCGGCCACGGTGAATCCGATCCCCTTCCCGGCAATCCGCAGAGCGTTTCCATCTGGGCCGACGCGATCGTCGCGGTCCTCGATCGCCTGTCGGTGCGGCGCGTTCACGCGCTCGGCCATAACGGCGGCGCCGCCGCGGCGGTCGAACTCGCCGCAGGGCGCCCCGAGCGTGTCGCTTCGCTGCTGCTCGATGCGCCCTTCTTTTTGAACGAGGCTGACCGCAGACTGTTTCACGCACATCCCGCGCCCGAACTCACGCCGGACCCCGAAGGCGTACACCTCCTTCGGGCCTGGCATCACCTGCGCGATTCAGAACTGTGGTGGCCCTGGTTTCTGCGTGAAAAGGCCTTCCAGAGTCCGCGTCCATCGCGACTCGATCCTGCTGCGCTGACCGAGCGGGCGCGCGAAGTGCTCAAGCAGCCCCGCAGCTACGCCGGCGCCTGGCGGGCGGTGATTGACTACCCCTGGTCGGACCGGCTGGCGGCCTGCGCTCAGCCGCGCGTCGTGCTCGCCGAAAAGAACGATCTCGCATCCCACCTGATCGAGCCGATCGCAACGGCTGCGAACGCGCGCTGCCAGCTGCGCGAACCGGGCGGCAAGGCGGAGGCTATCCTTCGTTTCATCGACAGTATTCCTGCCGATGGCTGCGCCTGATGCGCGAGCGATCAGCCCCTTTGAACGCTTGACCCATACTGAACAATCGCCTGAGTACTGCCTTGAGACCGACCGCCATCGCGCCCGCCCAGTTTCCCTGGTATGACTATTCCCGCTATTCCTTCTCTTTGGGGCTGAGAGCAGGCGCCGGCGCCTACCTGTCGGGTCACACCGCGTCCGAGTACGACCCACAGTCCAAGCGGATCGTCGTGCGCGGCGACATGAGCACGCAGGTTCGAACCGCCTGGAAAAAGATCGGCGCGATCCTGGAGGCCGCCGGCTACGGGTATGGCGACGTGGTCCGCGTCGTCGAGTATCTTCGCCCGGAGGGGATTGATCGTTATGCCGAGGCGGCGGCCGTGCGTGCCGAGGTCCTGGGCGCGCATCGCCCGGCCGTCCACACCGTTCCGGTCAAGAGCCTGCTGCGTCCCGAGGCGTTTCTTGAGATCGAGGTGACGGCGGGCCCGGTCGGGGCGGAAACCCGGTTCGGCGAAGGACTGCCCTCGGCCCGCGAGTCGGCCGGGGTGGTGTTCCTGCCCTCGGTGTTGCCGACCGATGACCAAGGCCATCTGATCGGTGCCGGCGATATCGTGGCCCAGACCCAGGCGATCTTCGAAAAGGCCGGACGCATGCTCGCCGCAACCGGCCTGTCATTCGCCCACGTCGTGAAAACGGTCGACTACCTGCTGCCTGCAGGTCTGGCGGGCTACAAGGCGACGGGGACCGTCCGTCGACAATTTTTGGGGCCGGTCTACCCCAGTGCGGCCGGCATCATCATGCCCCGGCTCGTCCATCCCGGCGCCCTGATCCAGTATGACTTCATCGCCACCCGAGATCTGCCCACCGCGGTCAATCCGGGCTGGGATCGCTATCAGAAGCTCACCTACAGCCCCGCCGTGCGCTCGGGCAAGCTGCTCTTCATGTCGGGCCAGGGTGCGCTGGACCCGGCGACCGAGCGAGTCGTTCACGAGGGCGACGTGGCCGCGCAAGCCGAATACACTTACGGCAATATCATCAAGGTCCTCAAGGCTGCAGGCGCTGGTCCCGAACACCTGGTCAAGACCATCGAGTACGTGACGCCCGCCGCTCTGGCACGCTATCGAGAGGTCGCCGCCGTGCGCGAAAAACTGCTGCCCCAGCCCTTCCCGGCGTCGACGGGACTGGTGTGCGAAGCGCTTCTGCGACCCGAGATGCAGATCGAAATCGACCCCTTTGCCATCCTGGACTGAACGATTGTTCAGCGCATCCAACCACCATGTCACTGCTCACCAATGAACTGCGCGCGATGATCGGCACGTCCGTGCACTATCCGGCACGTGAGGCGCTGGGTCGAGCCTCGATCCGCTATTTCGCGATCGCGATCGACGATGACAATCCGCTCTACCGCGACCTCGCCTACGCCCAGGCTGCGGGTCACGCAGACGTCATCGCACCACCCACGCTGATCTGCGAGACCTGTCAGAGCGCCGATCGACAGCCTGGGAAAGAAGGCTACTTTGGACACGAATGGCATCTGCCGGTTCCAAACAGCCGGCTGATCCGGGCCGGCAACGAGTACAGCTTCGAGCGACCGGTCCAGGCGAGCGACTGGATTTCGGTCACCTGGACCCTCGAGCGGATGACCGAAAAATCGTCCTCGCGCGGCGGCACGCAGCTCTTTGTCGAATCGGTCGCCCGGTACACCGACTCAGAGGGCCAGTTGGTGGCCACCAACCGCGAGACCTTGGTGATCCAGCCCCTCTGACCGATTCACTGAGCCACCGCCCCCCCTGCCTCACGACGAGTTTGCCCGATGCCCGACCCTGCCCCAAGCGCCGCACCAGAACTGCGTCCGACCCTCAATCCCGAGACGCTCGCCCCGGGTGCTGCGCTGCCCGAATGGGAACATTGCTTCACCGAAGTCGATCTGATGAGCTATGGGGCGGCGACCTGGGACTGGCATCGCGTGCACTATGACCTCGAATTCGCCCGCAGCCGCAAGCTCCCCGGGGTGATGATCGACGGTCAGATCTACGGCGCGATCTTCGCAAAGCTCGCGACGCGCTGGGCGGGGCCGGGTGCGTTTCTATCGGGCATGACGCTCAAGATGCGGTCCAAGGCCTTTGCCGGGGACATCCTGCGCGCCGAGGGCGAGGTGAGCGCAGTGGAACCGCTCGAGGCCGCCCATCGGGTCGTGCTCGCCCAGCGCCTTGTGTGCGGTGAACAGCTGATCGCCGAAGCGGTGACCACGCTGCGGTTCGGAATATGAAACCACCCCGGCAAAGCAAGCAAAGGTTCTCTGCGTGAGCCGCCGTGATCGAGCGGCCTCTCAACCCGATCAGCTCAGATCCAACCCGCGCGCCTTGATGATCGCGAGGACTTGGGAATGCTCGTTCAGTTTTCGGTAGAGGTTGCGAACACGCCACTGTATCGTGGGGAGCGCCACGCCCGATTCCCCGATTAAAAACCTGCAGCATCCGCTCGCGTATCGAGCGAATTTCGTAGAATTCGCCGCGTTCAAATCAGCCTCCTCAGGATCTCCCATGCACTCCATCAGTCGTCTCGCTCTGCTCAGCCTCCTATCGCTTACCTGCCTGCAGGCTTCGGCGCAGTCTGGCCCTGTCACCGCCACCACCTCGGACGGCCGGGTCATCATCGTCAATCCCGATGGCACCTGGAAAGCGTCATCCTCCGGGTCTGAGCTCGTCAAAGGCAAAGTCAATCTCGTGATGGGTCGGGCCGAGGACAACTTTGGTTCCTGCCGAATCGGGCTCCGTCTGGAAAATCTCACCACGACGTTCTTCCAGGACTACGCGCCCCGGGTGATCATGGTCGACCGTGACGGCAACAAGCTGGGCGAGGCGCTATGGGGAAGCTCCGGAGAAAACCTCAGACCCAACGCCGTCGCAACGGTCAACGCCCGCGCCTCGAACCTGTCGTGCAAGGAAGTCGCGCAGTTGGTCGTATCAGGCTGGAGCTACTGCAAATTCCAGGAGCGGCGCGAGCCCTCGATTTGCGAGGCCGTGCTCAATGTAGTGCCGTCAACGGGCATTCCACTGGTCAAGCGCTGAACGCGGATTCAGCGCCGGGGGCGGTTCAGACGCCCCCTGGACCAACTCCGATCATCGGCCCAGCGCACGCTCGACCGCGAGACTCGCCATCACGCTCACCATCTCGGCCCGATAGTCGGCTCCGGCATGGATGTCGGCGTTGAGGCCTTCGGCGGGAATGCGGATGTCCGCGATCGCCTCAGGCGCAAATCGCGATGCAAGCGCCCGCTCCATCTCGGCAACCCGAAACACGACCGGACCCGCACCGGTGACCGCTACCCGCACCGCGTCACCGAAATCAGCGACATAGACCCCCACCGTCGCATAACGCGAGGC
>JBIKTA010000014.1:0-13195 GCA_044348315.1 Burkholderiaceae bacterium
TCGCCAGCACACGCGATGCCGATCGAGGTGATCAACGCGATGGACCGCTGGACCTGGGAGCGGATCCGCGGCGCGCACCGCGTGCGCATCACCGATCCCGAGGGCACCGACATTTCGTTCACCAATCATCGTGAATACTGGGACGCGAACCGCGAGTACTACGATCCGGTGCTCACGAGCACCTTCTGGCAAGGCAACGAGCAGTTTGGCAAGACCTACCTGCCGGGCCACATCACCGGGCGGCCCTGGATGCTCCACCCCTCGCTCGAGGACGGCTGCGGCGTGATTGCAGGCACGACCAATCACATTGCGCCTTGCGACTGGACCCAGCTGATCGTCGAAAACTCCAAGATCACCCGAATCAACGAAGGCGGCGAGTTCGGGCGGAAGCTACGTGAGGTGATGGCGCGCACCGAGCATCTGCAGTACCCGGGCTATCCGGACAAGGGCTTGATGTGGTGGTGGGAGGCCTCGATCGGCACCAACCCGCACATTCATCGTCCACGCAAGGATTTTCCCTCGGGCTTTGTCAACTGCCTCTATGAGCGCGTGCGCTCGGGCGTCATCCATATGGGATTCGGCACGATCATCTCCTCGATGGCCGAACGCGAGGCCGCGCGCATGGGCCATCTGGTCGGACACTGGCACCTGCACCTGTATTTCCCGACCTACACGGTCGAGCGGTCGGGCGACAACGAAAACCTCATCGAGAACGGCCGCCTGCGCGCGCTCGATGACCCGGAGATCCGCAAGCTCTGCGCGAAATACGGCGACCCTGAGCTCTGGCTCGACGAGAGCTGGAATCCAGCGGTGCCCGGCATCAACATGCGGGGCGACTACTGGCAGCATTACGCCAAGGATCCGTTGCACTGGGTGAAGACCGAGCTCGAGGTGTGCCGCAACTATCATCCGATGTTCATGAGTATGGTCGAGGCCGACGACAAGTACTGCACCGGTGAGGGTGCCCGCTGGTGGAAAGGCGGCTGCTGCGATCACAGTGGTGTGCGCGCACCGATCCTGCCCGGCAATTGCTGCGAGACCGATTCGCCCCAAGGGGCCGCCGCGGCCTCCGATGCCAATTGCTGTGACCAAACCGCCCCGCCCGCTGGCTGCTGCGACGCTCCGGCCGAGAGTGCCAAGCCAGACTGCTGCGGCTGAGCGACCATGATCGGATCGATCAAGCGCGCGAGCGGGCTTCAAACAAGGGATGGCGCATGCTCAATCATGTAAAAACCGGCACGGGCCCCTGCGTGGTGCTGAGCCATGCACTGGGGTGCGACCTCGAAATGTGGGAGGAGGTCGCTTCGATGCTCGGGCAGCCCTGGACCGTACTGCGTTACGACCACCGCGGGCACGGCGCCTCGCCCGCACAGGCGGGCGCCTTCACGATCGAGGACCTCGCCGATGACGCGGCAGCCCTCATCCGAGCCGAGTGTGGCGTATCGCCGGTGCACTTCGTCGGACTGTCGATGGGTGGGATGACCGCTCAGGCGCTGGCTGCGCGTCATCCCGCGCTCGTGTCAAGCATCACGATCGCCAATGCAGCCTGTCAATACGATGACGCGGCCCGCGCGATGTGGCAGGCGCGGATCGAAACGGTACGCGCGCGCGGCACGGCCGCCATTTCCGAGGGCGCGTTGCAGCGCTGGTTTACCGATGCGTTCCTGCATGACGAAGGGGGCGGTGGTGCACAGCGTGCTCGACGCATGCGCGCACAGCTCGAATCGATGTCGCCCGAGGCTTATGCGTCAGCCTGCGCAGCGGTGGCGGGGATCGACCTCGAAGCGGGCAACGCAAGGATCAACTGCCCGGCCCTGGTCATCGCCGGCAGTCTCGATGCCGCAACACCCCCCGCCCTGTCCGAGACGATCGCCCGCAGTATCCCCGGCGCACGACTGGAGTCGATCGCCGCTGCTCACCTGAGCGCGGTCGAGCAGCCTCGGGCATTTGCTGGGTTACTCACCCGATTCTGGTCTAGCCTGCCCTGAGTCGGATGCGACGCGCACGCCTTACGCGCGTCCTCGCACCACCACGCAGTGCTCGGGCGGGAGCACCAGCCGCACGGCGGAACCGGCCTCGTGGATCTCGCGAGAGGTGCCTTGGACGCGCACGACGCGCCCGGCCGCGCGAACGAAATACTCCACGATCCGACCCGAGAAGACGAGCTTGTCGATCACGCCATCGACCTCGTTCCTCACACACTCACCCTCCGGCCGCTTGAGTTCGATGTGCTCAGGGCGCACCAGCAGACTCAGCTCACCCGATACATCTGAAGGCGCGCCCTCGGCGCGCAAACGCCCGAAGGCCGAATCCACGATGAGTGAACCGTCCGCCCGCTCGACCAAGGCGCAGTCGATCAGATCGGCCTGTCCGACAAAGCGCGCGGCAAAACCGGTCTGAGGACGAAGATACAAGGTGCGAGGCGGTGCGAGCTCGACCACTCGCCCCTCGCTCATCACTGCGACCCGATCTGAGAGGCTCATCGCCTCTTCCTGATCATGCGTCACGTAGATTGCAGTCGTTCCGATCCGTCGCTGCAGATCCCGCAACTCGACCCGCATCTGCTCGCGCAATTTGGCATCGAGATTGGAGAGCGGCTCATCAAGCAGCAAAACGCGCGACTCCTTGACGAAGGCCCGGGCCAGCGCGACGCGCTGCTGCTGGCCTCCGGAGAGCATGGGCGCCGGGCGATCACGGAAGGCTGCCAGCCCGACCATCTCGAGCGCCCGCTCCACGCGCCGCCGCGCCTCCTCGCCCCGCACCCCCATCGCCTCCAGCGGAAAGGCGACATTTTGACCCACGGTCATGTGGGGCCAGATCGCGTAGCTCTGGAACACCATCGCGATATCGCGCTTGCTCACCGGAATCGCCAGACCGCGGGATGAGGAAAAAACCGGCTGGCCCGCGATCAGGATCTCGCCCTCATCGGGCATCTCCAGCCCTGCAACAGAACGCAGGGTCGTCGTCTTGCCGCAACCCGAAGGCCCCAGAAGCGTAAAAAACTCTCCCTGAGCAACCTCGAAACTGACATCCTGGACCGCGAAGGCCTTGGCATCGCTGCGGTCGTAACGCTTGCGAAGTTGTTCGACTTTGAGCATTTGTGAATCCGCGTTCAGTCTGCACGCGTCAGGCGCGACGCGCGGACGTCCGGTTGGACAGTACATGCCAGAAGGCCAGGAAAACTGCCAGCGCAGCCACCAGCCAGACACCGACCGTCGCCGCACGGGTCGGCTCACCACCGGTCCAGTAATCCCACAACAAGGTGGGCAAGACCACATTATTGCGACCCGTAAGCATGAGCGCGGTGGAGAGCTCGCGCATCGCATGTGCGAACACCCAGATCCAGATGGCAGCGACCGCAGGCCAGACCAACGGAGCCGTGATCCGGGCAAGCACCCGGAGATTGCTCGCGCCCGAAGCACGCGCGGCCTCCTCGAGCTCGGGGTGAATCTGGACCATCACACCGTTGGCCAGACGGCTGCCGAATGAGATGTAGTGGGTGACGTAGGCAATCACCAGAATCCAGATGGTGCCGTAGATCGGAAACACGTGGTCCAGCGTCAGATAGACGTAGACCACTGCCACCCCGAGCATCACGCCCGGAATGGCAATCGGGGCAAAGGCCAGGTTGTCGATCATCTGGGCACCCGGCGGCTTTTGCCGGATCACCAGCCAGGATATGACGAGCGACAAGGCGGCCACTGCGGTCGAGGCGACAAAGGCCACCGTGAGCGAATGGGTCGTGGCCGTGATAAGGCGCGCGTTCTTCAGGAAATCGAGATGATTCTCGAAGGTGATCAGCGAGAGCGAGGCCATGTTGGGACGGGTCTGGTAAGGCATCAGGCTTGCCCAGAGCAGGATCGCGAGCGGCGCGAACACAGCCAGCACGAAATAGAGCGATACCACGGTGGTGGCCGGCCAGCGCCAGCGCCCGAGCGGCGCCAGTCTAGGTCTGAAGCCCTTGCCGCTGATGGTCCGGTATTTCTGACTCTGACGGGTGAATCGGTAGTACGCGTAGCCCAGCACCACGAGGATCAACAGAAAGAACGTGCCGAGCGCACTCACCTGCCCGTAGAGGGGCACACCTGTCGGGCTGTCCGCAGTGAGGTAGAAGATGTGCGTGCTGAGCACATAGATGCGGGCGGGCATCCCGAGTGTGCCCGGGATGTCAAAGACAACGAAACAGACGATGAGCAGAAACACCGCGCAGGCTGCGAGCGCAGGCCAGAGCAGCGGCAGCAGCACGCGACGGATCATCATCCAGGTCGAAGCGCCGCTCGCCATCGCGGCTTCTTCGAGATTGGGATCCATGTTTCGAAACGCCGGCGCCAGAAACAGAAATGCAGTCGGCACCAGCGCGAGCGCCTCGACAAACATCATGCCGGGCAATGAATAGACATTGAAGGGCGCAGCATCGAGACCGAACAGATCGCGCAGGATCAGGTTGAAAAAACCAGTTCGCGGCGAGAGCAGCATGGCCCAACCGATGGCCAGCAAAACCGGCGGTGTCGCCATCGGCAGAATGACCAGCACCCGAAACAGATTGCGACCCGGCAGATCGGTACGCTCCACCAGCCAGGCCAGCGCAGTCCCCAGCACCATCGCGAGCGCGGTGGAACCGAGCGCAAAGATGACGGTGGTTTGAACGAGCCTAGGGAAATTGTCCGCAAGGAAAACCTTGCTGAAGTTGGTAAATGTGAACCCGGGCTCCAGTGGAAACCCGGTGGGGCGGACGCTGCTGATCGCGAGCAAGACAAGCGGCACCACGACCAGATAGACCAAGAGCAGACCGACCGCTGCCGCGGTCAGTCTGCCCGCCCAGCCGCCAGCGGTTCGCACCGGCGGCCGGGTCCCGGGGGAGACAGCGGAAACGCTCACTTCACCTCTTGGCCGCCAGCGGCGATCGCCTTGTTGAAGCGCTCAAACATCTCGAGGTTCGCCGGTACCTTGTCTGCGGTGAACTCAGTCTGCGTCTTGCCTGCGAGGAGCTTGCGCACCTCGGTGCCCTCAACGCCCGCATGACCGCGGCCGGTCGCATCTTCGTAGACCTTGGCGCCTTCGGGGGTGGCGAGCCAGAGCGCGAGCAGGAGCCCACCCTCACGATTCTTGCCCGCCGAAATCACCGCGCTGTGGAGCGTGGTGGTCGGCACCGGATCCGGGAAGCTGAAGCGAATTGGCGCGCCCCGCTTGATCGGCACCATCGCCGCGTGATAAAGACCCACACCCACCGGGATCTCGCCCGCGCCCACCTGCTGAGCCAGGGGGAAGGTGCTCTTGAAGACGAAAGGCTTCTGCTTGTTCACTGCGTTGATGAATTCGGTGGTCTTCTGTTCACCCCAGATCGCGGCGAGCGAGAGCTGCGGCTCGGCGCGAATCCACAGGCCCACCTTGCCCGACCATTTTGGGTTCAGCAGATCGTTCCAGTTCTTGGGCGCGTCGGCATCGGACACCTGCTGCTTGTTGCTCAGCAACACGTAGACTGCAGTCGTGCTCGCGATGGTGAAGGGCGAGACCGAAACCGAAGCAGGAACGCCCAGTGTCTTCCAGTCCTGCTTGTCGACCAGATTGCGATTGACCAACTGCCAAATCACCGAGGCGCTGCCCGTGAGAATGTCGGCGGTACGGGCATTGCCCTGCACTTCCTGAATCACGCGACCGCCGATTCCTGCACCGCCCGCATCACGCGTATGCTGGATCTGCAGACCGGGGAAGCGCTTGGCAAAAGCGGCCGCGATCTTCGCCGCATCGTCGGAGGGCGAACTCTCGTACCAGATGATCGGGCCCTTGCCCTTGGCCTGAGCAGCGAGCCCGTCGAGGGTGGCCTTGCTGATCTCGGCCTGAGCCGGAGCGAAAGCGCCAAGCGCGGCGGCAGAAAGGGCGCCGGCGAGCAACGCACGTTTGCGGGGCATGATGATCATCGGTAGTCTCCTTGTCGTAAATTCAGATGAAACGATCAACACACGGTCATCACTTGCCGGCGTCGCCGAGCAGAAATCGCGCCTGCACGGATTCGACCTCGGCAAAGCCAATGAATTTCTTGAAAGTCGGCATGTCGGTCATGGGCACAGGCAGTCCGCCTCGGGTGGTGCGCTTTTGCCAGAGCGCTTCGAAGTTTTGCTTGAGCGCAGCGGTGGCGGTGAAAAGACCGACCAGCGGGAAGACCGCAAGGCCGGCCACTTCCTCGATCTCAGCCGCCTGCAGATCGGTCTCGAGCCAACCCAGGATCTGCAGTGAAAGCGGCTTGCCACAGGCCTCACGCAGCCGGCGCAACCCATCGATCGACTTGAAACAGCGACTGATCGGCTGGATCAGATCGGCGCCGGCCTTGGCATAAGCCTTGGCGCGCTCGATCGCCTCGTCCTCGGTCGTTGCATCGGTCCGCGCGATGATCACGAGGTCGCGATCACGACGCGCCTCCACCGCCGCGCGGATCTTGGCCGCACTTTCGATCAGAGGCAGGACCTCGATCCGGTCGGCGGCCGCCGGGCAGCGCTTGGGCACCTCCTGATCTTCGAAGATCAGCGCTGCCGCACCCGCCTGCTCGAACTCGCGCACCGTACGCATCACATTGATCGCATTGCCGTAACCCGTATCGGTGTCGGCGATGACCGGCACAGACACCGCATTGGCGACGTTGCGGACCACGCCCAGATTTTCGGTCATGGTGTAGACCTCGACGTCGGGCTGTCCGAGCAGCGCCGCTGAAACGGCGAAGCCCGAGGTCATGACAGCGGGAAAGCCGGCATTTTCGGCCAGCTTGGCCGACAGCGCATCCCACACCCCAGCCGCCCAGACGGTCTGTCCCGTACGCAGGGATTGGGCAATATTGGCTCTATCCATCACGATCAAACTCCATTGAAAGGCCGGAGGAGGGTCCGGCGAAAAGGGAACCACGCGGTCCAGAAACCCTGCTCACAACCGAGCTCGCGAGCGGGCGAGCCTGCCCATACAAAGCAGAAATTGATCAGGCCTGGGCCTCGTCACGCTCGCGCGCATGCAGATAACCCACGATGCCACCCGCTTCGAGCATCTGCCGGTCAGCCAGCGCCAGCGGCTCGATATCGATTGAAGCACCCCGGGAGTGATTGATGATCCGGGAGGTGTCCCAATCGACCTCGATCTCGTCCCAACGCTGAACGAATCCGAGAATGCCTGGACAGGCCACCTGCGGAAAACCCATGGCGATCTCACCCCGCCAGTACCCGGGCGAAAAGCTCTCGGCGATCACGCCCCGGATCCCGAGGTGACGCATCGCGATCATCGGCGGGTAGTGAGGGTGTCCGTAGCCGAAATTGTCGGCACCGACCAGCAGATCGCCGGGGCGCACCTGATTGGCAAAGTCAGGGTCGTAGGCCGTCATGGCGACCGCAGCAAGCTCGGCAGGATCGCGCAGCTTGATGTTCTTGACACCGACGATCTGGTCGACATCAAAATCACGCTCGGTGAAGATGAACGCGACCCGCCCGCGAAGATTGTTCAAACTCATCGCGTTCTCCTCACAGATATCTTCTGGGATCGGCGATACGACCCTCGATTGCGGCGGCGGCCACCGCAGCGGCGTTGACAATGAAGATCTCGGAGTCGGGGCTGCCCATGCGCCCACGCACGTTCAGCGTGCCGGTCGACACTGCGCGCTGGCCGGCGGTCATTACGCCCAGACGCCCGAAACAGTAGTCGCATGAAGGCGAGGTCACGAAGGCGCCCGCTGCGATCAGATCGGTGAGCAAGCCCTCTTCGGCCGCCTGCCGCATGATCTCCTGGCTGGTCGGCACCACATGCAATTGAAAACCGGGACGAATGGTGCGTCCCCGGAGCACCTGTGCTGCGGCCCGAAGGTCCTCGATACGACCCGAGGCGCAAGAGCCCAGATACCCGACCTGGACCTCGGTGCCGAGATAATCCGACAGATCACGCGTGTTGGCGGGGCTGGGCGGAATGACCACGACGGGTTCGAGGTCGGAAATATCGATGGTGTGACGCGCAGCGTAGACCGCATCCGGATCCGAATAGAGTGGATCGATCGAAAGACGCGCCCGCTCACGCGCATAGGGCAAGGTCACTTCGTCGGGATTGATGATCGCGGTGATGGCACCCGTGAACATCGCCAGACAGGTGATCGTCTGTCGCGCATCGATACTCAGGCCGGCGAGCGCCGGGCCGCCGATTTCCAGCACCTGGAAGCGGCAACTCGCGGGCCCCAGCACGCGGACAATATGATGAAAGACATCTCGGGCCATCACGCCGGGGCGAAGCGAACCGGTCAGGTCGACACGGGTGGTTGCCGGCACCTTGATCAGGATGCTGTCCTGGACGTAGGCCTCGAGCAGATGTCGGCGTACGCCAATCGCCAGCGTGCCGAAGGTCCCCAACTGCGAGATGTGACCGTCGAAATGCACGACGAATGCGCCCGGCGTTGCATAACCGAGTTCGGCCGCGACCTGGTGACCGATACCTTTGCGCTCGTGCACCGGCACGCCGTTGGCCGCGCCCCAGTCACGCGTGTTTTGGTGAAGGTCCTCTTCCTGAGGCGTGACAGCTGGGACCATGTGATCGATGAACAGCACATGACGCTCGGGATCGGCGACACGCTCGATGCCGAACTCATCCTTCATCTGCTTGAAGATCACATCGGTGTAGCCGGGAAAATCATAGGCGACCACGAAATCGGGTCGGGCCTTGACCTCATCGCCCGCTGACACATGGGAACGCCCCGATGCGCGCGCCAGAATCTTTTCAGTGATCGTGAAACCCATGAGTGCTGAGCATCATCGCCCGCCAAACCGCTCGCCGGACTGATGCTGCGACCTCCTCCGTTGGTTGAATACCGCCCGGTCGCCGTGCCCGGGCGCCGGATCTCGCTGTCGTGGAATGATAAACCACGATCATGTGGCCAGGCCCTGGGGCCTTCCCTGAATCCTTATGCCCTCACCGCCTTCAACCCGATCTCGCGCGGCGGCACGGCCAGCAGCATCGAGAAGATGTACCGGTGCCAGCGACTCATCACGTCAAGCAGTTCGCGTGTCGCACGCTCGCTGTCGCGGGCCCGAAGGGCCGCAATCAGGCGTCGGCGCTCCGGCAGGCCAAAGTCCGTTCGCTCATCGTAGCGGTCGGCAAAGCCGTGCATGACATCGCTCATGGTACGGACATTCATCGCCAGAACGGGATTGCGCGTGGCGCGGGCGAGGAGATTATGGAACTCGATATTGAGGTCGATTTTTTCAGCATGCCGCCCCTCGGCCAGCATGCGTTCGGCCTCGAGCACGTTGGCCTCGAGCGCGTCGATATCCTCGTCGGTGGCCCGCTCACACGCGACCCGGACCACGATTTCGGCGAGCCAGGTCCTCGCCTCGGCGATCTCCTCGAACTTGAGATTGCCCAGCGTGAGCAGATCACGAAAATTGGCCGTCACCGCTTCAATATTGCCCTCAGTGATGAAGGCCCCACCACTACGGCCCTTGCGCAACTCGATCACGCCACTGATCTCGAGCGTGCGGAGCGCTTCGCGCAGGGCAGAGCGACTCACCCCGAGCTGCTGGGAGAGTTCGCGCTCGGGCGGCAACCGGTCGCCCGGGTTGAGATGCCCTTCGGTAAACATGGCCCGCAACTGAAGTGCCACTTCCTCGAATGTGCGGCGAATGCGGGGTGCGGGCCGGATCGCGTCTCCAGAACTGTCCTTCATAGCAGATCGTCCTTGTTTTGGGCGAGTGTATCCGAGCTCCGGTATGCTCAGCGCGAACCGGTATCCTCAGCGAGAACATGACTCATTCAAGCGATCGCCCACGCCATCATCGCGGTAATCTAGGGATAGGGGTGCTGTTCATCGCGACGACCGTGGCCTGCAGCACCGACGACCCCAGACCGGACTGCGATCCATTCTATTCGGCGCAGTACGGTCGGCTGCTGATGCGGGCGAGCGAAGATCCGTCCGAACCCTGGCGTCGGGCCGGCTATCACTCGCCGGCAGCCTGGGCCCACGCTCGCGCGGCCGCCGCTGTCAGTGCCGAGCGTGAGGCCAAGCGCTGCCGCTGAGCGCCTCGGCCGCCATAGCCCAGGCGAGCAGGCGGGCATCCTCGAACCGGGGTGCCACAGCCTGGAGGCCAACCGGCAGCCCGCGCACGTCGCCAGCCGGCAGGGAGATCGCCGGAACGCCGCAGTAATTGAACAGGGGCGTGAAGGCTGCGTGACCGCGAGGGCCCACTTGCTGCCCGCCAATCATCGATGGCCAAGCACCCACGGGCCAGGCCGTGACGGGTGCGGTTGGGGTGAGAAGGAGATCGTATCGCTCAAAGAACCTGGACAGCGCATGACGAATCGCTTCGAGTCTGCGCAGAAGCGCGAGCCAGTGGCCGGGGCGATGGCGCGCGCCCTGAGCGATGGCCTCTTCGATATCGGGATCCAGCCCAGGGGGGAGCGTCGGATAGTTCGGCGCATACAGTCCCTGTAAGCCCTTCTGCTGCAGCGCAATCAAAGGATAGGCACCGGTGCCGGTCGGCCACTCGGGATCGGCGGTTTCGATCGTGAGCCCACTCTCACGCAGTTCCGTAATCCGACTTTCAAGGCAAACCCGCACGTCCTCATCGACCGGAAACCCGCAACCCAGAGCGGGGCTCCAGGCGATCCTCATCCGGGTCGGATCAGCGAGCGGGTCATCAAACAGGTCGACCCGGATGGGCGGCGCCGAAGCGTCGCCGGCGTCATAAGCGGTCAGTTCCCGGTAGACGGCCTTGCAATCGGACACCGTTCGCGCGAGCAGGCCCACGACCGAAAACCCATAGTTGGGCTCGCCAAAACCCCAGGGGTGGGGCACGAGGCCAGCGCTCGGTTTCAGACCGACGAGCCCGCAGTGCGCAGCGGGACGGCGTATCGAGCCCCCCGCATCGGTACCGAGCGCAAACATTCCGATTCCGGCGGCAAGCGAAGCCGCCGCACCCCCGGAGGAGCCGCCCGGCGTGAGCCCGGCATCGAGCGGATGACGGGTCAGCCCATGAAGCGGGCTTTCGGTCACGCCACGGCAGGCGAATTCAGGCGTGTTGGTGATGCCCAGCACCACCGCACCGGCCTCGCGCAGGCGTGCCACGGCCCAGGCATCCCGCGGCGCATGGTGATGGGCAAACAGCCGGGACCCCTGGGCAATCCGCTCGCCCTCGACCCAGAGGTTGTCCTTGACCGTGAAGGGCACACCCGCAAGAGGCAATTCCTCGCTGCCGTCCAGACGCCCGGCCAGCCGCACTGCTTCGTCCATCACCGCCTGCCTGCGGTAGCCGACCACTGCATTCAGCGAGGGGTTGACCCGCTCGAGACGATCGCAAAATGCCGCAGCGACCCGTTGCGGGTCCAGGGATCGCGTCCGCACGGCGGCGGCAAGCCCATCCACGCCGAGACGAATCAGAGCCTGAACCTCGGGACCGGGTGCGCGGGTCATGACAGGCTCGCGATCATCGCAACGCAGATTCCTGAGCGGCGCCGGGGTCCGACGCTCAACGTCCAGGCTCGACCGTCGCGAGCCAATGACGGGCGATACTCTCGCGGGTGGCGACCCAGATGTCGCTGCGGCCGCGCACACGATCGATGAGTTTCTTCAGACCTGCAATGCGTCCCGCCCTGCCAATGATGCGGGTATGAAGGCCAATCGACAGCATGCGCGGCGAGTGGCGCGCCTCGAGCAGCAGCCAGTCAATGGCGTCGGCCACGTAGTCGTGAAAATCATCGGCCCGCACGAACGCAAAACTGTCAAAAAATTTCATGTCGTTGGTGTCGAACGCATAGGGCATCACGAGATGCGGACGACCCAGCACCTCGCGGTAATAAGGCAGATCATCGTCATAGGCGTCGCTGTCGTAGATGAATCCACCCTGTTCGACCAGCAAACGGCGCGTATTCACCGACGACGACGACTTGGTGTGCCAACCCACCGGAGCCCGCCCGTGCAAGCGCTCAATCGTGCTCACGCAACGCGCAATCACAGCGCGCTCGGTCGCCTCATCCATCCCCGCATGAGACTCCCAGCGCCAACCGTGGCAGCAGACCTCGAACCCGCGCTCAGCGGCATCCTGCGCGATCCAAGGTGTGGCCTCGAGCGCCCGGGCACAGGCATTGAGCGTGAGCGGCAGCCCCGCCTCGGTGAAGAGCCGCGTGATCCGACCATAACCCACCCGGGCGCCATAGTCGAAGTGGCTCTGAAGGCAAAGATCAGGCGCGCCCACGACCTCGTGGTTCACCTCGTGCCGAGACTCGTTCCTCTCGTCGCCACTGGCCAGCAGCAACTCGGCCCCCTCCTCGACGTTGAGGACAAAGGACAGGGCGAGCCCCGCCCCCCCAGGCCAGCGAATATCCGGGTACCGCCCCCGGTAGCCCGCCAGATCACGATCGATAGCACCCATCTTCCGATTCTCCCGATTCCAGTCCGCTCATCGCGAGGCCTGCGCGCTCAGACGTGCGGGCCAAGTATCGGCCGGAATCGTACACGCAAGCGAACGCAGGTAGATCCGGCGCACCGCATCGAGCACGGGCAGGGTCGCAGCCTCGGCGGCCGCAAAGCGCGACTCGAGCTCGCGGTACTCGGCCTCGATCTCGGACAGCAGTGCCGCCTCATCGATCGTTGTCAAGACACCCGACTCCATCACGACCGCACCCGCAACCATCGAGAAATCAAGCGACGCGCCACGCTCGGCGTAGACGAGCTGCCGCACAGGATCGGTGAGTGGGGTGAAGCTGATCCGATCGGTCCGGCAGGCGAACATGTCGGCCCGCGCGCCAACTCGAATCACCCCGAGTTCGTCACCAAACCCCAGCGCACGGGCGCCGCCGGAGGTGGCCGCACCCAGGACCTCGCGGGCTGATAGCCAGCGCTCCGGGTCGTCACCGCGCAGCTTCGCAACCCCCGCAGCTGTACCCATCACATTGAGCATGTTGGCGGTCACCGTGGAGCAGGACCCGTCCGATCCCAGGCTGACATTGACACCCGCTTCAAGCAGTTCGCGAACCGGCATGACGCCCGAACCCAGCAGCAGGTTGCTCCAGGGGTTGTGCTGAGCGGTCGCGCCGCTTCTCGCCAGGGCCTCGATCTCGCGGGGATTGAGCCAGACCGCATGGATCAGGCTGGTGGCCGGTTTGAGAAAGCCGATCCGGTCGAGGTATTCGACCATGGGTGAGCCATACATCAGCTGCCCGGTCACGACCTGCAGTCGGGTCTCCT
>JBIKTA010000322.1:0-4023 GCA_044348315.1 Burkholderiaceae bacterium
ATCAGTATGGAAATGATATGTCGCATGGTGGCGCTCCTCAAAGATCCTCGGAACCGAGCAGCATCTCGGTCAGCCCCTTGCCGCCCTGCACCATCGGCCAGACGTTTTCGGTCTGGTCAGTGATGAAGTCCATGAACACCAACCGGTCCTTGTACTTCCCGAAGGCCTCCTTGAGCGCGGGCTCGACATCCTCGGGACGCTCGATGCGCATGCCCACGTGACCGTAGGCCTGGGCGAGCGCGACGAAATCGGGCAAGGCATCCATGTAGGATTCGGAATAGCGACTGCCGTACTCGATCTCCTGCCACTGGCGGACCATGCCCAGGTAGCGATTGTTGAGATTGACAATCTTGACCGGCAGGTTGTATTGCTTGCAGGTCGACAATTCCTGAATGCACATCTGGATCGAGCCCTCGCCCGTCACGCAGGCGACAGGCACACCAGGATTGGCGAGCACCGCGCCCATCGCGTAAGGCAGCCCGACCCCCATGGTGCCCAGGCCGCCGGAATTGAGCCAGCGACGGGGCTTGTCAAACCGGTAGAACTGCGCCGCGAACATCTGGTGCTGGCCCACGTCCGAAGTGACGATCGCATCGCCCCCGGTCACCTCCCAGAGTTTCTCGACCACGTACTGGGGCTTGATCACCTCGGTGCTGTGCTCGTAGCGGAGACAATCACGCGAGCGCCAGTTTTCGATCTGCTGCCACCAGGCGGCCAGCGCCGCGGCATTGGGTTTGTTGCCCGCCGCAAAAGACTGCTCGAGCAACTCGGTCAGATCGGCGATCGTCTCGCGGACATCACCCACGATGGGTACGTCGACCTTGACCCGCTTGGAGATGGACGACGGATCGATGTCGATGTGAATGATCTTGCGTGGATTTTGGGCGAAATGCTTGGGGTTGCCGATCACCCGATCATCGAACCGGGCACCGATCGCGATCAGCACGTCACAGTGCTGCATCGCCATGTTGGCCTCATACGTGCCATGCATGCCCAGCATGCCGACAAACTTTCGGTCGCTCGCGCGATAGCCGCCCAAGCCCATCAAGGTGTTGGTGACCGGGAAACCCAGCACATCAGCGAATCGATTGAGTTCGGCCGAGGCATTGCCGAGGATGACACCCCCGCCGGAATAGATCATCGGACGCTCAGCACCCAGCAACAGGCCCAGCGCCTTCTTGACCTGACCCTGATGACCCTTGACCACGGGGTTGTACGAGCGCATCGACACGGGCTCGGCGTAGCTGAACCCGCAGCGGTTGCGGGTCACGTCCTTGGGGATATCGACTAGTACCGGACCGGGGCGTCCGGTGCTGGCGATGTGAAACGCCTTCTTGATCGTACTGGCCAAGTCGCGCACATCTTTGACCAGAAAATTGTGCTTG
The DNA here is from genome assembly GCA_044348315.1 of Burkholderiaceae bacterium. GTDB lineage: Bacteria > Pseudomonadota > Gammaproteobacteria > Burkholderiales > Burkholderiaceae_E > SYIM01. Next base: position 1,386 of record JBIKTA010000322.1, read on the forward strand.
ACACAGGGGCGGGTGATGCCGACCGTGTCGCACTCCTGAAACGCGTCCTCGCCGATCGCATGCGTGGGCACCTGACCGGTGATGATCACCATGGGAACGGAGTCCATGTACGCGGTGGCAATACCGGTGACAGCGTTTGTGACACCTGGGCCGCTCGTCACGATACAGACGCCGACCTGTTCGGTGGATCGGGCATAGGCGTCAGCCGCATGGACCGCAGCCTGCTCGTGCCGCACCAGAATGTGCTCGAAGCTGTCCTGCTTGTAGATCTCGTCGTAGATGTAGAGGACGGCTCCGCCGGGGTAGCCAAAGATATGCTTGACGCCTTCAGCTTGAAGGCAGCGCACGACAATTTCTGCGCCTGAGAGTTCCATCTGTCAGTCCTTTCAAGACCCGGAGAGCCCGCCCGCCGGCACCAGGACAACCAGCGTCAAACGCCGGCCCCCGACACAGGCCTCGAAACGGGACCAGGGAGGTTGATCGACTGCTCCTCGAGCGCCTCATGAGCACCGTCGGAGCGGTTCGGGCCAAATGCAACGGATCGCGCTCAAGGCACTCGCCGTTACGGTCGCACCCCTCGACCCCTGGCGCATAGGCTTGCGGATTCAAGGGATCAAAAAGCAATCCGCGAGTTTATCAGCATAATGAGCGCCCAATGAAACAGAAGCCCTCCATGACCGATCGGCTCCCCGCCGCGAGCCCCTGGCGGCGGATGATGGGGATCACTTACGAAAGCATCATCCTGTTTGGGGTGATCTGGTTTGCTGACTATGCCTTTTCCGCGCTCACCCAGTTTCGCGGCGAACCGGGTCTTCTGCGCCATGCATTCCAGGCCTTTACTGTCACGGTGCTGGGCGCCTACTTCGGCTATTTCTGGAGCGGCGGCCGCGTGTCCTTGCCGATGAAAACGCTGTCGCTCGCGGTGCAGACGAGCGCCGGCCAAGCCCCAAGCGCCTTGCGTGCTCTGCTCCGCTTCGCCCTGGCGCTTGTCCTGCCAGTCGCAGCGATCGGCGCCGGCCACCTCGTGAGCGGCTGGCTCTATCTGCTGGTGCCCGCTTCGTGGCTATGGTGCCTGGTCGATCGCGACCGCCAATCGCTTCACGATCGCCTGAGCGGAACACGACTGGTCAACCGCGCACCCGACTCGAAGATCCGATCGGTCGACGTCTGACCGTCACGCCACGATCAGACCTTCACGCAGTCGACGTAGTACTGGTCCTGGCCCTGATCGCGCTCGACCAGGAGGCCGTGAACATCGGTATCGAAACCCGGGAAGCGCGCATTGAACGAACGCGCGAATTTCAGATATTCGACGATTGACCGATTGAATCGTTCCCCGGGGATCAGGAGCGGAATACCGGGCGGGTAAGGCGTCACCAGCATGGTCGTGATCCGACCCTCAAGATCATCGATCGGTACGCGGTCGACGCGACGGTGCGCGAGGCACTCGAACGCATCCGAAGGCTTCATGGCGGGCTCCATCGGCGAGAGATACATCTCGGTGGTGACCCGCGCGACGTCAAAGCGCTTGTACTCTTCGTGGATTTGCTGCGCCAGGTCGCGCAGCCCGACCCGCTCATAGGCCGGGTGCTGCTGAACGAATTCGGGCATCACGCGCCACAGGGGCTGGTTGCCGTCGTAATCCATCTTGAACTGCTGCAATTCGGTCACCAGGGAGTTCCAGCGGCCCTTGGTAATACCAATCGTGAACATCACGAAAAACGAGTAGAGCCCTGTCTTTTCGACGACGATACCGTGCTCGGTGAGATACTTGGTCACGATCGCAGCGGGAATGCCCCAGGCGGCAAACTTGCCATCAATGTCGAGTCCTGGCGTGACGAGCGTGGCCTTGATCGGATCGAGCATCGTGAAATCGGAGGCCAGCCGGCCGAAACCATGCCAACGGTCACTCGAACGCAGGAACCAGCTCTCGCGCTTGCCAATGCCCTGACCGGCAAGATCGGTCGGTCCCCAGACCTGAAACCACCAGTCCTGGCCGAACTCAGCATCGACCTTGCGCATCGCTCGGCGAAACTCGAGCGACTCGAAAATCGATTCCTCTACAAGTGCCTTGCCCCCAGGCGGCTCCATCATCGCGGCGGCCACGTCGCAGGACGCGATGATCGCGTACTGGGGACTGGTCGAGGTGTGCATCAGATACGCTTCATTGAACCGGTAACGGTCCAGGACGCGCGTTTCCGAGTCCTGGACCAGGATCTGCGAGGCCTGCGAGAGCCCGGCGAGCAGCTTGTGCGTGGACTGGGTCGAGAAAATCAGCGCGTCCTGACTGCGCGGACGATTGGGGCCGATCGCGTGAAACTCGTGATAGAAGGGATGAAAGGCCGCATGCGGCAACCAGGCCTCGTCGAAGTGGAGGTTTTCGATGTAGTTGCCGAGCGAGTGCTTGATATGCTCGACGTTGTAGATCACCCCGTCATAGGTGGACTGGGTGATGGTCATGACCCTCGGACGCTTGCTCTTGTCGCGGATAAGCGGGTTGGCGTCGATGCGCCGCTGGATGCTCGCCTGGTCGAACTCCTCCAGCGGAATCGGTCCGATGATGCCCAAGTGGTTGCGCGTGGGCTGAAGAAAGATCGGCACGGTTCCAGTCATGATGATCGCGTGCAGGATCGATTTG
>JBIKTA010000323.1:0-4015 GCA_044348315.1 Burkholderiaceae bacterium
CAAGGCCCGAATGCTGCTGCCGGTTCGAAAAAGCGACAGCGACGAGCCCGCAGAGGATCCCCGTGCCGAGCTTGCCCGAAGGCTGATCGAATACGAGACCATGAAGCATGCCGCCCAGCGTCTCGACACGCTGCCGCAGCTCGGCCGGGATTTTCTTGCATCGGCGGTCCTGAGGGAGACCAGCAGCGTCATCCGGCTGCCCGCAGTGCGGCCTGAAGACCTGCGCGCCGCCTGGGCCGATATTCTCAGACGCGCGAGCCTGGTTCAGCACCACCAGATCACCCGTGAACGACTATCGGTTCGCGACTTCATGACGCGGGTACTGAGACGGCTGCAAAACGAGCGTTTCCTCGAATTTGAGGAGTTGTTCGAGACCGGCCGAGGTGTGTCAGTCGTTGTAGTCACGTTTGTCGCGTTGCTCGAACTCTCCCGAGAGTCGCTGGTCGAGATCACCCAAGCCGAAGCCTATGCGCCGATTTACGTGCGACTCGCCTATCAGCGGAGTTGAACGAGCATGCTGAGCCAGAGTAACGTCAGCTTGCGCGCGCTGAATAGTTTCGGGGTCGAGGCGCTTGCGAGGCGCGTGTTGGTTGTCGAAAACAACGATGATTTGACTTGCGCAATCGATGCATTGGCCGGGGAGCGACACCCGCTAATCCTGGGCGGCGGCAGCAACATCCTGTTCGTGGGTGACTTCGATGGCGCGATCCTGCGAATGGGGCTGCGCGGCAGGCGGGTGCTGGGGGCATGGGCTGACAGCGCCGGGGAGACCGAGGCCACCACGCTGGGCAGATCCGAGGCGCAAGCGGGCCAAGCGCAGAGCGAGGTGATCGTCGAAGCCCAGGCCGGGGAGTCCTGGCACGCATTCGTACAGTGGACGCTCGGATTGGGCCTCTATGGGTTGGAGAATCTGTCGCTGATTCCGGGTACGGTCGGAGCCGCCCCGATGCAAAACATTGGCGCTTACGGGGTGGAGTTGCGCGATTGCTTCGAAAGCCTGTCGGCAATCGATCTCGACACCGGAGCCGAGCGGCGCTTCAGGCTCGCCGATTGCGCTTTTGGCTACCGCGACAGCCGGTTCAAGCGCCCCGGCTCGAGGTGGCTGATCAGGGCGGTACGGTTTCGACTCTCGCGCCTGCCGCGCGTGAGGCTAGCCTATGCCGATCTGCGCGAACGCCTCGACCCGGCGAGCGCGCGCCCCGAGGACGTCGCTCGGGAAGTGATCGCGATTCGCCGGCACAAGCTGCCCGACCCGGCTGTGCTGGGCAATGCCGGGAGCTTTTTCCGCAATCCGGAGTTGCCCGCCGAAATGGTAGCGGCGCTGCAGACCCAGCACCAAGGGCTCCCCGTTTATCCGACCGACCGGCCGGGGTTTCAAAAACTCGCAGCGGGCTGGCTGATCGACCAATGCGGCTGGAAAGGCGTCCGACGGGGCGATGCAGGCGTGCACGAGCGGCACGCGCTGGTTCTAGTCAATTATGGGCAGGCGACCGGATTGGAGATCCTGGCCCTCGCGCAGGCGATCCAGCGCTCGGTGTTCGAGCGCTTTGGCATCATGCTGGAGCCCGAGCCGAGGATTGTCGCGGTGGACGACACTGCCACGGCGATGTCGACGATCAGCGCTCACTTTCGATCGGGCTCACCCTTCTCGCGGATGTAGTCACCATCGATAATCGTCTCGCCCGGGGACGACCCCGCACCACGCGCGCCTGATGTCGTCCGGGCATTCGGATCGGACGGCCCCCCTGCGGCTGAGCTGCGCTCGGCTGCGGCGCGGGCGGCGGCGAGACGCTCCTCGGCGGTCTTGAGCGTGTCCTTGAGCTGACGGCGCAGGCCTCTCGTGCGCCACCAGATCCAACCCCCGGCCACGACACCGACAAGCAACAGCCCCGCAAACACGAACACCGACAGGAAAAGGCCAGCAACGATTGCAGCCACGCCAAGAGTGACCGCCACGAACTTTGCGATCGGGCCGCTCTTGCGACCGACCTTGCCCTCGATCCGGAACTGGTAGTGCCTGCCTTTGGAAGGGTCCCGCTGGTCCACAAACCACCTCGCGTGAGAAAAATCGGGTCCGGATCCGGCCTGAGGCCACGCCCGTCTGCCCGATGCAGTTTTTACGAACACGGCTTCATGATACCGGTCCAAGTGACCAAAAATTGATATCCGCCGAGGATCAGGGCCATTGACCAGCCTGCAGGCTGACGGGCGTCACCCCCCTCGCCGCTGCGTTGCCTAATCTCCCTTGGGTGAACGCGGAAGGTTCAGGAGAGGATGATGCAGAAAAGCTGGTGGGTGGTGGTCTGCGATGCGGCACGCGCCCGGGTGTTCGAAACCACCGAGCTTGGCGCTCGAATGAGCGAGATCGGTGACTGGATCGAGCCCGCGGGCCGCATGAGTGGCCGCGAACTCGAGAACGACCGACCCGGACGTGGGATGGATCGCGCGCGGGGGGGCCGACACGCCATGGATCCACCGACCGACCCTCACGACAAGGTCGAAGCGAATTTTGCACATACGATTGCCGAGCACCTGACTCAAGCACATCAGGCCGGACGATTCGGGCAACTTGCCCTGATCGCGGCGCCCAGCATGCTGGGGCGCTTGCGCAGCGCCATCAGCAAGGACTGTGCGCAATGCTGCAGTTTCGACTGGGATCGCGACCTCACCACTCACACTCCGCGGGATATCGAGGCGCATTTGATGCGAGAACAGGCGGCCCGTCGCGAGCGCGCGACACGGGAGCGCCCCGAGACTTGAGCCGTCTGCTTGGCCCAAAACAGCCGAATCGTTGGAGGCGACGGGGACCCGCCGGCCATCCTATGTCCCCAAATGGGCCAGAAGAATCCTCCTGCATGCCATCATCTGGGGCTGAGCCAGTCCTTCGAGGTGACCCGGAATGCTGTTCGTACTTTCGCCGGCCAAGACGCTGGATTTTGAGTCTCCACTCCCCCCAGTCAAAGCGAGCACAGCCCGTTTTTTGCCACAAGCGCAAACGCTGATCAGCCGCTTGCAGGAGTTGGACGTCGACGAGATCGCCCGATTGATGGAATTGAGTCCCTCGCTCGCAGAGCTCAACCACGAACGGTATAAGCATTGGGCGACGCGCCATGACGCCCGATCGGCGCGCCCTTGCGTGCTGGCCTTCGCGGGCGATGTCTATGAGGGCCTGGCTGCCCAAACGCTAGCTCTCGATTCACTCTCCTGGGCACAGCAGCATCTTCGGATTCTCTCCGGACTCTATGGCGTGCTGCGACCGCTGGACCGCATTCGCCCCTATCGGCTGGAAATGGGCACACGGCTCAACAACGAACAGGGCCGGGACCTGTATGCATTCTGGGGCGATCAGCTTGCACGCGCACTGGCAGGCGAACTGGACGATGAAGCGGAGCCAGTTCTGGTGAACCTTGCCTCGATCGAGTATTTCAAGGCAGTGCCCGTCAAGACGCTCGGGCATAGGGTGATCCAGCCAGTTTTTCAGGAAGAGCGGGGGGGCGACTGGAAAATCATCAGCTTCATGGCCAAGCGCGCCCGGGGGCTGATGGCGAGATACGCCATAGAGACTCGCATCGACCGCCCTGAGGGACTAAGGGATTTTGACCGTGAGGGCTTTCGATTTGACCCGAAGGCCTCAGCAGGAGACGCATGGGTCTTTCGCAGGGCCGCCCAGTAGCGCACAACCGCCTCGCGCCAACCGGGGGCTCACCCGGCCTGCATGACAGGCCGGGAACAACCGGCTCAGCCCTTGAGATGGGCGCCGACGAGCTTGGTCATCTCAAACATGTTGACCTGGGCCTTGCCGAACACTTTCTTCAGCTTGTCGTCGGCATTGATCAGGCGCTTGTTGGTCGCGTCCTGCAGCTTGGCTTTCTTGATGTAGTCCCACATGCGCTTGACCACTTCGGTACGCGGCAGGGGATCTTTGCCCACCACGGCAGCCAAATCTGCACTGGGGGTCAGAGGCTTCATGAAGGCTGCGTTAGCGGTGCGCGCAGGGGCCTTGGCTGCGGCTTTA
>JBIKTA010000324.1:0-4013 GCA_044348315.1 Burkholderiaceae bacterium
GGAGGCCTTTCGCCCCCACCTGGCCGCGCTTCGCGACCGCGGACAAGCGGTTGTGATCTGCGGCGATCTCAACATCGCGCATCAGAATATCGACCTTCGCAACTGGCGCTCGAACCAGAAAAACTCAGGTTTCCTGCCCGAGGAACGCGCGTGGCTCACAGGCGTTTTCGACGAACTCGGCTGGGTCGACGCCTACCGCAAGCTCCACCCCGATGCCACGGACGCGTGTTACACGTGGTGGAGCAATCGTGGCGCGGCGTGGGAGAAAAATGTCGGCTGGCGGCTCGACTATCAGTTGGCTTCACCCTTGCTCGCGACAACCGCCAAGCATGCCGATGTGTTCAAGGCGCAGCGTTTCAGCGACCACGCCCCCCTGACGATTGATTACGACTTCAATCTCTGATCACCAGGAGCGGCTGTTTCGTGCCGAGCAGACGGCCCACTTCGGTACGCTCCCTACGGACCGTCGAGGGTCTTGAGAATATCTATTCGACTGCTGTAGGCCTCGGCCACGAACGAATCACTGACACCGTAGACGCCATGGCCGTCGCGAGCAAGAATGTTCGCGTCGACCAACATGTTTGCAACCTTTTGGATTTCCTCTGCACCGACGGGGCGACCGACTTCAACTCTGTATTCCTCCAGCGTCGCAGCGGAGAAGAGCTTCTTCACGCCTCGCCCACCTTGTTTACATACGTAGCCAAACACGGCTGTAGCCAGTGGGCCCATTTCGTCCAGTCGCGCCAGATCGACACTGGCCGCCGATTGCCGCACCCCCTCAGTAATCGCGCGCAGATTCTGATCTGCATCCGAGCAATTCGGCAGATGTTGCAATGCGAAGAGCGCCTTCATGAGCTCCTCAGGCCGTCGGCCCAGCCGCACGAAACACTCGAAAGCGGCGTTCAGTGTTGGGGCTCTGTCACCCAGCGCAGCCTCATTGAGCAGCCACTCGACGAAGTCGATTTCCAGAACAGGGAAATCCTCAGACATGGCACCGTTGAAGGCCTGCTTACCCTTGATGGTGAGTTCACGAACTCTGGCACGATGCGAACCCGTGCCGACGAACAGGAAGAAGCCAGGCGTGTCTGGCGTCAGGTTGATTTCATCACGGGCTGCCTTGAGTGCGAGCAACATGCTGTCACCGTCCTCAGAACCCAGCGCATGCTGGACCTCGTCCACGATGACCACCACATCGGTTTTGGCCAATCGCACGAGTTCCGAGAACGCCCCAGCGAGGGTGCTACCCTCATTCCTCCCGAGTTCCGTCAGACTGAAGCCGAATTTGAATCCGGCCGCGCCGATATCCAGGCCCTTTAAGCGCTTCAAGCTCCCGAGCACCCTGGAGTCCGGTCGCTCCAGATCGGTCAAGGTCCTGCGCACGGCGCCCAATAGAAGATCGGTGGGTTTGGCAGCGGTATTGCTCCAGAGGTCGACGTACACAACAATGGCACCTCGCGCCTCCAGAGCGGGAATCAGGTCCCTACGAAGAAACGTTGTTTTGCCTATCCGTCTCAGTCCACCCAGGAAGAGCCCTGAACGCACTTTCTTCATCAACCCTGTGGGCTGTAGCAGTTGTTCGGCCATGTCTGACGCGAGTTTGAGGCGATGGAAAGTCATTTTTGCCGTTTTTATACAGGATAGATAATTATCTAAAAACAATAAAATTTTGTAAACAGCTCGCGCAAGCCTTTCCAAGCGCCAGCGTTCCAGCGAACACGCACTCCCTCACGGTGGATTAGGATTTCCCGCTTTGACATTGGGCCGGTGTGTGTCGGCTGAAGGGGAAATGCACATGTCAGCCGATTCCGTTCAATACCGCCCGTCCGGTTCATCATGGACCGCCTGAAAAGCCTCGCAGCGGTGCTGCTCGCCTGCGCGAGCGTGGCCCTCGCGCTTGCGCTCTTTGGCGTCGAGCGCAGTCTGGCGCCCCTCAAGACCGATCTGGCCGAACTGCGCAGCATCCGATTCGGATTGCTCGACCCCTCGAACTGGCGGGACCCGCTTGCGAGTGCGGTCGCGCGCGAGTTGAGCCGCATGGCCCGCGATGAGGCCGCACGGACTGAGGTCCGGCAGTCTGTTTCGGATGCCATCGCGCGGGGGATCGAAGCGAACGGCGACAAGCTGATCGAGAGGCTGCGCGAAAGCACGCCGCCCGCGATCTGGCGGCTGAGCGGCATCGAGACGGCCATCGCACGAACGATGCAGTCGCTCGCGCAATCCGAGACGGTGCGCGCGAGCACGCAGCGGCTTACCGACGAAGCGCTGGCCGGGCTGGACCGGCCTGCGAGCCTCGCCTCGATCGAAGCGATGGTGCGCAAGCGTCTGGACGAGGCCCTGGCCGGACAGGCTGATCCGCAGGCCGCAGCGCGCGACCGGGCGCGGGTCGCAAAGCATGGCGGGGGTGACCGGGAACTCGCCCAGCAACGGCTCACAGCAAGCATCGCAGCCGGTTCGAGATTGCAGGGCTGGCTGCTCGCGGCCTTGGCGATCGTGGTGATGCCTCTTCTGTTTCTTGCAGCATCGCCCCCTGGAAGGTCAACGCTCGACACTCGAATCCCTAGGGCGGTGATCGCGGTTGCGGCCCTTGCGCTGCTCCCGATTGCGCTCGCGCTGCCGATGATCGAGGTCGAGGCACGGCTGATCGCTCTGCGCATCGAGCTTTCCGGGCAATGGCTCGAATTTCATGACCAGGTGCTCTTCTACAACTCGAAAAGCGTCTGGGCGATTGCAGCGGGCCTCATCGCACTGGGCAAGGCCGGATCGGCAGCGATCGGCGTGATGATCCTGGGGCTCTGCGCGGTACTACCCATCGCGAAATTCGGCGCGCTCGCCTGGACGACACTGCGCGGCCGAGCACCGCGCTCGCGCCTGTCACACTGGCTCGTCACCTCGAGCGGCAAGTGGAGCATGGCCGACGTGTTCGTGATCGCCATATTCATGGCCTTCATCGGCTTGAACGGACTTGCCGAATATCAATTCGACCGAATCGGCCTGCTCGCGCCCGGAAGCGAGTCCGACAATGCCACCCGGCTGGGCGTGGGTCTTTATCTGTTCGTCGCCCACGTCCTGATCGGGATTGCGCTTGGACGAGGGCAGGGTGTTGTCGCGAGTCAGCGGCCGCTCGGGCCGCCCTGAGCCGACACACGCTCGAAGATCGGCATGACCTTGGGGAGCGCCGCTCGAATTTCATCAATGCGCCGGTCGTGCGAGGGGTGGGTGGACAGCCACTCGGCGGGGCTTGCTTGCGACCGCGCGCTCTGTCCACTGCCGCCCCCACCCGAGGCTTGCGCCATCTTCTGCCAGAGCCGAATCGCAGCGCGCGGGTCATAGCCCGCGCGTGCGCCCAGATCCATGCCGACCAGGTCGGCCTCGGTTTCATCCTCACGTCCAAATTTCAGAAGTGTGAGACGCGCCGCGCCCTGGGCAAGATAGCCGCCGAGGTCGCCAAAACCCATCATCTGCGAGGCGACGCTCGCGCCAAAGGTCAGGGCCTGGGCGGCGCGTCCCTTGCCCACCCGCTCGCGGCCGTGCTCAAGGAGCGCATGGGCGATCTCATGGCCCATCACCATCGCCACTTCATCATCGTCGAGCTTGAGCGTGTCAAGAATGCCGGTAAAGAAGGCAATCTTGCCTCCCGGCATGCAAAAGGCGTTGACCTGTCGCGAACCGATCAGGATCACCTCCCATTTCCACTCGCCCGCCCGCTCGTTGAAGCGCGGGGCATGGACGATCAACTGCTCGGCAATGCGTCGGAGGCGCTTCAATTGCGGGTGATCGGCGGGCGCGAGCGCGCGCTTTTCAGCGGCTTCGCGCTTGAGGGCTGCGAACTGCTGCGCCGCCTCGCGTTCGACGCTCTGGGCCGAGGCGAGCGACAGCGCGCGGCTGCGCTCGATGCGCACCCCCTCGGCTTGATCGACCTGCGCCCGGGCCGCAGGCAGGGCGAATGCGCCCAGCGCGGATCCGACGAGCGCGGCCGCCAGAACACGTCTCATCCGGTTGAGCATGAGGGGCGA
>JBIKTA010000325.1:0-4002 GCA_044348315.1 Burkholderiaceae bacterium
TTCCCGATGATGATGGTCTGGGCGGCCTTGATCGTGAGCCTGATCGTGGCGGGCGTTGCGAGTTTCTTTGTCGGCCTGATCGTGACCGGGCCGATCGTCGGTCTCGCCAGCTGGCACGCCTACTGCGAGATCAGTGCAGCCGGAGAGAACGCTGCGCAATCCAACTGATTCGCCACGACGCGCCTTCGGATAAACCGCCAACCCGCCCGGCCCATCGCGATTATTTTTGTCATACGTCATATACTTTTTAAATTGTCAGGTTAGACTTACACCCTGCTGCGACCCACATGCCCAAGTGGAGGGCTGCTTGAACCGATCCACGTCCCGGAAACCCCAGCGGACTCGTCCGCCGCCCAGGCTTGCCCTGCCCGAACGCTATGCGAGCACGGTCGAGCACAGTCGCGTGCACCCGGGAATCGACGGTGCGAGCATCCAAGCTCTGGCCAATGCCGCGCTCGACCCGGATCCGACACGTTTTGACGAAGCGGCACAGAGGTTGCTCACGCGCTGCCGGGATGCCGAGCAGTTTCTGGAGGAGGCGGTCAGCGGCGCCGCCATGGCACTCGGGGCCTGGTGCGATGGCCGTCAGATCGAGGTCGAAGCCGTATCCATCGCGGCTGAACGGCTCGAGGAATTGGTGTTCGAGATTGCCGACGCGCACCTCAGCAAGAGTCCGGCGGGCGGCGCCGCCTGGTCGATTCTTCTTACACGCGCACCAGGCAGCCTGCACACGCTGGGCTCGTTTATCGCCGCTGAGCTCTTCAACTGGCACGGATGGGCGGTGATCGCTGGGCCTGGGCTCGAAGGTCAGCGGGTGATCCGCACGCTGGCGAGCGAACACGTCGACGTTCTGGCTGTCACGGTTTCAGAGGAGCGTGACCTGCTGGCTGTCCATCGCCTCATCTCACATTGCCGGTTCGTTTCCCGCAACCCTCGCCTGCTCGTCATGGTGGGAGGCACTCAGGCCTTCCTGCGCGCCGACCTGGCGGCTGAGGTCAATGCCGACCTCGTGGCAACGCATGTCAGCACCGCGCGGCTCCAACTCACCGAGCGACTCCGGGGCCTCAGCACTGCGCCGACCTGAGTTGGATCGGCTGACAGAACCCGGGCACAATTGAGTCAATCGCTGCCGTGCAATGGCACTGTGGTCTGATCCACTCAATCCTGTCTCGAGATTCATCCAGCATGTCAGCCCTGCCCTCGTACCCCTTCACGCGCGCCTGCCCGTTCGACCCACCCGAAGCGCTGCGCGAGGCGCGTGCGCGGGAGCCCGTTCTGGCGGTCCAGCTCTGGAATGGCGAGCGGGCCTGGGTACTCACCCGCCAGCAGGAAATTCGCCAGGTACTTGCTGACGACGAACGCTTCAGCGGCCGCTTCGGGCAACCCGGGTTCCCGACCGTCACGGCTGCGCGGGTAGCGGTCGATCAGAATGAGCGCGCCTTCGTCGGCATGGACAACCCGGATCATGACCGATTCCGTCGAATGTTCACGCAGGAGTTCAGCGTGCGAAGGATGCTCGCGCTCCAGCCCCGGATCACCGAGATTGCCGAGACGCTGGTGGACGAGATGATCGCTGCGGGCCCCCCGCAGGACCTGATCGGGATGCTGGCGGTCAAGTTCCCTTCGCTGGTGATGTCGCTGCTCTTTGGCTCGCCCTACGAGGACCACGAGTTCATCATCACCTGCGCAGCAGCGCGTCATGGGCTCACCCAGTCGGTGGACGAGGCGGAGCGGCGTGCCCGCGAGCTCGCCGCCTACGTCGGACACCTCATCGACGCTCGCATGGCCGAGCCCCGTGACGACATGCTCTCGCGCATCATCGCCGAGCATGTCCGGCCGGGCCACCTCAGCCGCGATGAATTCGCCGAAATTGGCGCGATGATCCTGCGGGCAGGCCACGACACGACCACCAACATGATCGGCGTCGGCACCCTGCTCCTGATGCGTGACGATGCACTCCGGCAACGTCTGATCGCGCGCCCGGCCGATATCCGTGGAACCGTCGAAGAGTTCCTCCGCTATGTGAGCCCGGTCCAGTTTTCGCCGCGTCGGGTCGCACGGGTCGATGTCGAGCTTGCCGGCGTGACGATCCGTGCGGGCGAAGGCCTGTTCATTTCTCTCCCCTCGGCCAACCGGGATGAATGCTTCTTTGAGCGAGCCGACCAGATCGACATCGATCGCGACAACAGTCGCCACCTCACCTTTGGATTCGGTATCCATCAGTGCCTCGGCCAGATTCTTGCCCGCGTCGAATTGCAGGTCGTATTCACAGTGCTGCTCGCCAAGCTCCCTGCCCTCGAGCTCGCCGTCCCCCTGGAGGACATTCGCTTCAAGGACGACATGCAAATCTATGGGATCCACAATCTCCCGGTCCGATGGCCGGTGGCCGCATGATTGCGGTGACGGGGGCCGAGCCCAGCCCCATCAGCGAACTCGGCTCGGCGCGGAACGGCCTTGCCGACCCGAACCCGCCCGAAGTGGAGGGTCATCCGGGGTTACACTTCGGGCTTTCGAGCAGGGTGCGTTGTGGAGGCAGCAACTTGAAGGTCATCATCGACGAATCGAAATGTGTGGGCGCGGGCCAGTGTGTCTGGGTTGCGCCCCAGGTATTCGACCAACGCGAGAGCGACGGCATCGTCGTTCTTCTGCAGGCTGAGCCCCCAGCCGATCTGCACGATTTTGTAAGGGAAGCTGTTGCGGTCTGTCCGGCCGCAGCCATCCGTATCGAGGAATGATCCACAGAGGAGACTGTTCATCATGATGAAACGCACATTGATCAAGTCGCTGGCCTGCGTACTGGTGGCCGGAACCGCGGGTGTCGCATCCGCGCAAGAATTTCCGTCCAAGCCGATCCGGATGGTCATTCCCTTCCCGCCCGGGGGTGGCACCGACTTCGTGTCGAGGATCGTCGGGACGCGGCTCGGCGAGGTGACCGGCTGGAACATCGTGCTCGAAAACCGCCCGGGCGCAGGCGGCAACATCGCGATCGAATCGGTGGCCAAGGCGCCCGCAGATGGCTACACGATTGTGATGGGCCAGTCCGACAACATGATGCTGGGCCCGTACCTCTACAAGAACCTGACCTACGACTCGGTCAAGAGTTTTGCGCCGATCGCGGCGGTGTCAGTGGCTCCGCTCGTCATTGTGAGCAAGGTGGGTGGCACAATCACAGACCCGGTGTCGATGATCGCCAAGGGCAAGACCGCTCAGGGGCTGCTCTGGGCCCAGGCCGGAAACGGTACGATGGGACACCTATTCGGCGAGCAGTTCAAGGACATAGCGGGCATTCGACTCACTCAGGTCCCCTACAAGGGCGCCGCACCCGCGATGACCGATCTGATCGGTGGTTCGGTCGACGTGGCGATTCTATCGGTCGGTTCGGTCATTCCGCATATCCGCTCCGGTCGGGTACAGGCGGTTGCCGTCACCTCCGCGAAGCGCTCCCCGGTTCTGCCTGAGGTCAAGACCATGGCCGAGGGCGGACTGTCGCAGATCGATGTCAATGTCTGGCTTGGCTTGTTCGCGCCTGCCGGCACGCCCGCCCCCATCATCAACCGCCTGAACGAAGCCGTGAACAAGGTGTTGAAGGATGCCGAGGTGGTCAACAAGATCACCTCTGCCGGCGTGTCGATGGGAGGTGGCTCACCCGAAGCGTTTGCTGCATTTGTCAAGACCGACTACGCGCGCTGGGGCGAAATCGCTCGCAAATCGGGCGTGAAGCTCGACTGAGTGCGCCACATCAGGGGAGCGCCGTCTTGCAACTGGAAGGTATTCGGGTCATTGACTTGACCCGCATTCTGTCGGGCCCGTTCTGTTCGATGTTCCTGGCCGACATGGGGGCCGAGGTCATCAAGATCGAAGATCCTGATGGGGGGGATCCGATCCGGTCGCAAGGGGGCGCCACCCCGGACGGGTATTCGTTGTACTTCGCGACTTTCAATCGCAACAAGCGATCGATCACGCTGGACCTGCGCAGCGACGCAGGCAAACAGATTCTCCGGC
>JBIKTA010000015.1:0-13103 GCA_044348315.1 Burkholderiaceae bacterium
AGTTTCCGCCGCCCGGCTTGCGGCGTTTTGAATGCCCTCAGGGCGGCATCGTCCTGCGTTGCGTGGAAAACGTGTTCAACACCCCCAATGCCAATTTCCGGCGTGTCGAGCTGGCGGTCGAGGATCCCGACGATGGTCATCGTCTGGCTCGCCTTACCGGCTTTGCCGTGCGGCAGCGCTGATCGGAGGCGATGCAGGTCCATGCGTCCGCTGCGCCACATGACCGGTTTTACGCTGCTCGAGCTGTTGATCGCGGTCGCGCTGATGGCTGTCGTCGCGTTGCTGGGCTGGCGAGGGCTCGATGCGGTGATCATGGCGCGTGACGACATTACCCGGCACAGCGATCGTTTGCGGGCTCTGGCCAATGGATTCGGACAGATCGAGGATGATTTGCGTAGCGCCTGGTTCGCCCGCCTCATGGTGACCCGTGACCCGGTCATCCTCTTGCGAAAGGACGATGTGGCAGGGTTCGCCCTCGAACTGCTTCGTCTGGCACCGACCGCTGGCGCGAAGGTGCCCGGTCCGGAGCTTGACGCGCCGGGGGGCTCGCCCGAGGCTTCGTGGCGTGAGGCGGGGGCCCGAGACGCTGGCAGGTCGCCCGAACTGGGCCGCGCCGTGCTTCACAAGGTCGTCTGGCGTGTTCAGGGCGGTGTACTCGAGCGGGGCACCTTGCCTTGGCGACCCGGGTCAGGGGAGGTGGGTGGCGTCGGATGGATCTGGCAGCCTGTCGTCTCAGGCGTGGAGGCTGGGCAGTGGCGGATCTGGCTGGATACGAGCGGGTGGTTGGTCGAGAGCCCGCCGCCGATCCTGCCCGGCGGCGAACGTAAAGAGGGCGATCCGGAGCCCGCTCCACCGGTCCCCGGCGGGGTGGAGCTCAGCCTCGCTGTCGCGGGCGAGCGGATCGTCCGAATCCTTTCGGCCCGCGACTGACATGTGCGATCGCCAGATGTCCCGTCTTGCGAACCGAGCCCCTGCACGAGGCGAGCGGGGCGTAGCGATCATCAGCGTGCTCCTGATCGTGATGCTCGTGAGTCTGATCGTGGGCAGCCTCTTCTGGCGTGAGTTCGTCGCAGCCCGCTCGATTCAAAATCGGCTTGCCATGGCGCAGCTTCGCTGGATCGAGACGGCTGTGCTGGACTGGGCCGCGGTCGTCCTGCGAGCCGACCAGACCGCCGCGGGTGAGGTCGACCATCTGCTCGAGACCTGGGCGACGCCGGTTGCCGAGACCCAGCTCGACGAGACGGTCACCGCGGGCGCCTCGATCGGCGGCGCCTCGGACAATGCGCTGCTGGCCGGTCAGATCCAGGATGCCCAAGCCCGGATCGATCTGAATGGCCTGGCTCGCGACGGTCAGGTCGTCCCTGAGCAGCTTGCCATCGTCGAGCGCCTGTCATCGATGCTCGGTCTGCCCGCTGGCCTGATCCAGCCGCTTGTCAGCCATCTGACCGCGCCCCCCGGGACCGTCCTTCCGCTCATTCGTTTGAGCGATCTCATGCACCTGCCGGGTTATGACCCGGCCGTGATCGAAACACTGACCCCCTTCGTGATATTCCTTCCGTCTGTCCGGTCGGGCGATTCCCCTTCGACCGCTAAGACGAGGATCAATATCAATACTGCCCCGGCCGAGGTGATCGCGGCGGCGCTCGAGGGGGTGAGTCTCGATGAGGCCAGACGATTCGTGCTCGTGCGCGAGCGGACCTATTTCAATTCGCTTGAGCTTGCCAAGTCACGTTTCGCTCGGCCGGTCGAGCTCGACCCCGAGCGCTTCGCGGTGAAGTCCAGCTATTTCCTGCTACGCGGGATGGTACGCTTCGGTCGGGTCGAGGCCGAAAGCGAGGCCTTGTTTTTCCGTGCGCCCGCGCGGGTCGAACTGCTCTGGCGGCACAGAATCTGATTGCTCATGGCCAGCCCCCTCCGCTCATCCCCATTCAAGCTCAGACGCGACGAGGCGATCGTATTTCTGCCGCCTCGCGCGCTCGGTGAGCGGGCGCTTGCCTCCGGAAACCATTTCGTGCTGATGCGGGCCCTGCACCCGGGGCGTGGCAAACGTGCGGAGGGTGAAGCGATCGCGCCATCGGTCAGCCGTGTGAGCCTGGAGACGCTCCCGTCGCTGCGCGCTGTATATCTGATCGCCGATGCGCGTGACGTTACGGTGCTGCAGGCAAGTCTGCCCAAACTCCCCGCGTCGCGGCTCGCTCGGGCCTTGCCCGGGCTGCTCGAGGATCAGATCCTCCAGGACTCCCAGCAGTGCAGTTGGGCGCTCGATCCACTGCCGCTGCCCTCCGGTGAACGGCGGATTGGTGTGATCGATGCCGAATGGCTCGAAACCGTGATCCAGGCGTTTGAACGCCGCCGGATCAAGGTGCTCGCTGTCTGGCCGCTGCAGACCGTGCTGCGGCCGTCTGCGGGGACGTCCTGGCTGACCGGCCTGCCGGCATCGCTTTCGCTCTGCATGGCGTCAGGTGATGCGCTGGGTTGGCCGCCCGCCGCGACGACTCCCGAGCGGCTCGCGCAGGTGGAAGAGGCCGCCCGTCTGGCCGAGAGCCTGGCCGCGCCGGTGGCCCGTTTCCAGGTGGGCGCGCCGCTCTGGGAACTCGACGCGCGACCCGGCAGCCCCCTCGGTTGGCCGGAACGGAGTTCCCTGGACCTGATGGTCGCCCGGCGCTCCAGGCGCTCGCGCCTGCTCGGACAGGTTGACTGGCGCAGGTGGCGACCGGCTTCCGTCTGGGCGGGGCTGCTCGTGCTCCTGGCGCTCCTGGGCCTCAATCTGGAGTGGATCCGGTTGGCAAACGAAGAGCGCCGGCTCGCGGCGCAGTTGCGCGCCGACTTCGTGAGCGTCATGGGTGCGAACACGCCGATGGTTGATCCGGCGCTGCAGTTGTCGCGTCGGATCGAGGCGCTTCGGGTGCGTGCCGGGCGTCCCGATCCCGATGGCTTTGTCGCACTGCTGGCCCGTTTTGGCGAGGCGCTGGGCAGCAGTTCGTCGGACGCGCTTCTGGGTCTGCAGTATCGGGACGGTCAATTGAGCCTGCGCCTGCGGCCTGCGCTCACCCAGACACCGGCCGCGCGCGAGCGCTTGATCGACGCCAGTAGGATGCAGGGGCTTGAGCTCAGCTTTGGATCGGATCGGGACGGTCTCGCCACCGTGAGGCCCTTGCGATGATGAGCGCCCTGCTCGAATCGGCGCTCCAGCGCTGGCGGCTGCTGCAGCCGCGCGAACGCCGACTTCTGGTCCTTGCGTTCGCGGTGCTGTCGGTGGCCGGCGTGTTCCTGTTCGGATTCGAACCCGCCTGGAACGGGCGTGCAGCGCTCGAGCGTCGTCTGCCGGAGCTGCGCAGTCAGGTGGCGGCGGTCGACCGCGTCGTGCGAGAGGTCCGTGAGCTTGAATCGGCGGCCCGTGCGCCGGTGCAGACCGTTCAGGCCGTCCGCCTCGCAGTCGAGAATTCGATCGATTCAGCTGGCCTGCGCGCCTCGCTCGCTCGTCTGCAGGTCAACGGCGCGCTGATCGATCTGGAGTTTCGCCAGGTCTCGTTTTCCGGCTTGATGGGCTGGCTCGATGCGACGCTGCGCGAGCAGCGTCTGCGCGTGCTTGATGTGTCGCTCAATCGGGAAGCTGCGGGTGATCGGGTATCGGGCAGGGTCTTGCTCGAACACGCCCAGGGATCGTCGGCTGGGCAGGGGGCGCGATGAGGGGTTTCCGTGTGCTGCGTGTTGTGGGCGTTCTGCTGCTCGCGCTCGTTCCCGCGAGCCTCGCGGCCCTGGCGGTCGCGCCTGCGGCCTGGCTCGATCGGCTGCTCGCGGTGGGGACCCGGGGGCAGTTGCGCCTGGCCGAGGCGACAGGAACGATCTGGAAGGGCGATGGCCGTCTCGTGTTTGTCGGGGCTGCCACTGTGACGGGCGCCCCCGACCCGAGTTCAGTGCAGGCGGCGGTCCTCCGTGGCGTGGCGCTTCCGGGTCGGTTGCGCTGGCAGCTTGCGCCGCTTCCACTGGTTGTCGGGGTCATCGAAGCACGGATCATGATCGAGGGCATGCAGCAACCCGTCCGCCTGCAAGGCCGATTGCTCGACATGCGTCTGAGCAACGGTCAGTTCGCGCTCGCCCGCACCGACCTCGGCGCGCTGGGTTCACCTTGGAGCACGGTGCGGCCGGCCGGTGCGGTCCGATTGTCCTGGGAGGGCGTAACCGTGCAGGCCGGGCGTTTCGAGGGGCGCGTTCAGGTCGAACTGCGCGACTTGTCTTCGGCCCTGTCGGCCGTTCGGCCGCTTGGCAGCTACCGAATCCTCATCGACGGGCGGGCTGATCAGACGTCGATCGAACTGAACACGATCAGTGGCGCGCTCGAGTTGTCGGGACGCGGCGGCCTGGAGCGGGGCCGTTTGCGATTCGCAGCGCAAGCCGCCCCAGCCGATCCGCAGGACAGCCGCTTGACCGGATTGCTCGGATTATTGGGCCCCCGCGAGGGCGCTCATACTGTCATCAAGATTGGGGGATGAGGATGCAGGAACATGACCATCAGCGCTTGATTGCCCTGCTCCGGGGGGGTCCCGCTGCGCTGCCAGCGCTCATTGTTGCGGCACTTTTGACAGCGGTCGGTCCGGTGTTGGCGCAACGCGCGGCGCCCGCCCCATCGGTTCAGCCCGCGCGGCCTGCGCAGTCGGGACCCGCCTCGCCCGCTGCGTCGCGATCGGGCGAAGCGGCCACCACCCAGGGCGCTGTCCAGGCCACGGGGGACGGCATCAGCCTCAATTTTCGTGAGGCTGAGATCGATGCCGTGATCCAGGCCTTTGCCGAATTCCTTGGCCGCAATGTGATCGTTGATCCGCGGGTCCGGGGCAAGATGACGCTCGAGACCGCCCGACCGGTCAGCCGGGTCCAGGCGCTGGACCTGTTGCGGGTGAGCCTGCGCGGCCATGGTTTTGCGATGATCGACAGCCAGGGCCTGATGCGCGTCTTGCCCGAGGCGGATGCGAAACTGCAGGCCGTGCCGCTCGCAACCGATTCCGATCCCCGAACTCCGCCCTCGTTCCAGGCGGGCGAGCAGTTGCAGACCCGGGTCTTTCAAATGCGTCACGAATCGGCCGCTGCATTGGTGCCGGTGCTGCGGCCCCTGATCCCGGCCAACAACACGATCACGGCGCACCCTGGCAGCAATGCCTTGGTGGTCACTGACTATGCGTCGAACATGCCGAGGATCGCGGGCATCATCGAGTCGCTCGACCGACCCGCCGATGACGAGATCGTTGTCGTGCCCATCGCGCATGCGGTGGCCTCCGATATCGCGGTTGCGGTCGCTCGCATGCTCGAGGATGCGCCGCGCGCGGGGGCGCCCGCCGGGGCTGGACCTCAGCAGCCGGCCGATCCCGGGCAACGCGTGAGTGTGCTCGCCGATCCAAGGCTGAACGCAGTGGTTTTGCGCGCCGCAAGCCCCGAGCGACTGAAGCTTGCCCGAGGCCTGATCGCCCGTCTCGATCAACCGAGCGCCGAGCCGGGCAACATTCATGTCGTCTATCTGCGTAACGCCGAGGCGGCGAAGCTCGCGCAGACCTTGCGCGGCGTACTGACGGGCGAATCGGCGCAGGCCTCGTCTGCGAGCACTTCGCTCTCCTCATCGCTTGGCGCTGCGCAATCGAGCTCGGCTTCGACCGGCCCGCTGGCGGGCTCCACGCTCGCCGGCGGGTCGACGCTCGCGGCCGGTGCCCGCACCGGGTCTTCGACGAGTCCTACGAATCAGTCTCTGAACACGCGGGTCGGCGCGGTCTCGATCACGGCTGACCCGGCGACCAACGCGCTGATCATCACTGCGCCCGATCCCGTTTACAGGAGCCTGCGTGCGGTGATCGATCGGCTGGACATGCGGCGAGCTCAGGTGTTCATCGAATCGCTGATCGTCGAAGTGCAGGCCGACAAGGCCGCCGAGCTCGGGATTCAGTGGCAGTTCCTGGGCGCGCCCCAGGGTTCGAGCCGTGCCATCGGTGGTACCAATTTCAATGCGTCCGGCAGCGGCGGCAACATCCTCGGGGCCACGGCCAATATCGGTTCAGTGGGCAATGGTCTCAACATCGGCATCGTCCGCGGCACCACGACTTTGCCTGGCGTGGGCGAAGTTCTCAATCTCGGCGCACTCGCGCGCGCGCTCGAATCCGATGCCAGTGGCAACATTCTCGCCACGCCCAATCTGCTCACGCTCGACAATGAAGAGGCCCGGATCATCATCGGTCAAAACGTGCCCTTCATCACCGGGCAGTTTGCGACCGCAGGGGGCACGGGCACGATCAATCCGTTCCAGACCATCGAGCGGCGCGATGTGGGCACGACGCTGCGCGTGCGCCCGCAGATCTCGGACTCCGGCACGGTCCGGCTGCAGATCTTTCAGGAGGTTTCGAGCGTGCAGAGCACCTCGCTCGCAGCCGGCATCGTGACCAACCGGCGGGCGATCGAATCGACGGTGCTCGTCGACGATGGCGAGATCATCGTTCTCGGTGGTCTGATCGAGGAGCGCGTCGAGGACGGCCAACAGAAAGTACCGGTGCTGGGCGACATTCCGCTGCTGGGGGGCCTCTTTCGCTACGAAGGGCGCAAGCGCACCAAGACCAATCTGCTCGTCTTCCTGCGGCCGATCGTGTTGCGTGACTCCGATGCTTCAAACTCGGTTACGGCAACGCGTTACGACTACATCCGGTCCTTGCGGGGTGAAGCCCTGGTGCCGGCGCGAAGCGGTCTCCCGGAACTGCGTTCGGCGCCGATGCCGGCGCTCCCCGAGCGGATGCCGTCGAGTCGGCCGCCTGAGGGGAGTGGCGTCACTCGGCCGCCTGCGAGTCTTGCGCCCGATATCGACGCGGCGAGGCGCGCGGGCTCGGCTGCGCGGCGGAGCGATCCGACCCCGCCTGCGCCCTGAGGTGAGCCGTGGCTGCCGTCGTTGCCTCCCGCTATATCCCCTACGGCTTCGCCCGCGACAACCAGCTCCTGGTCGCGGGCACCGATGGCGAGGTGCTCGAGGTCTGGATCGGCGAGCGCACGCCCGTGCGCGCGCTCTCTGAGTTGTCGCGCACTTGTCCCATGCCCTTGCGGGCGCTGCGCAAAGCCTCCGACGAGCTCGATGCAGCGATCTCGAGGGCCTACTCGCATGGCGAGGGCTCTGCCGCAGCGGTGGTCGACGAAGTCGAAGGAGATCTCGACCTCACCCAGCTGATGCAGGATATCCCCCGGATCGAGGACCTGCTCGAGGCCGAAGACGATGCGCCGATCATCCGGATGATCAATGCGCTGCTCACTCAGGCGAGCCGCGATGGCGCCTCCGATATCCACTTTGAAGCCTTCGAGACAACCTCGGTGGTGCGTTTCAGGATCGACGGCGTCTTGAGAGATATCGCGCGGCCCCGGCGCGAGCTGCATGCCGCACTGGTCTCGCGCATCAAGATCATGGCTCAGCTCGATATCGCCGAGAAGCGCTTGCCTCAGGATGGCCGCATCACGCTGCGTATCGGTGGCCGACCGGTCGATGTCCGCGTATCGACCTTGCCCACCGGGCATGGCGAGCGGGTCGTGATGCGTCTGCTCGACAAGGAGGCGGGGCGGCTCAATCTCGAAGCGCTCGGCATGAGCGAAGCGACGCGCGCCTTGTTCGACCGCCTGGTGCGTCAGCCGCACGGCATCCTGCTCGTGACGGGCCCCACCGGTTCGGGCAAAACGACCACCCTATACGCGGCCTTGAGCCGGCTTGACAGCGCGACGACCAATATTCTGACGGTCGAAGATCCGATCGAATACCACCTGGACGGGATCGGACAGACTCAGGTCAATCCGCGCATCGACATGACGTTTGCGCGGGCGCTCCGCTCGATCCTGCGCCAGGATCCCGATGTCGTGATGATTGGCGAGATCCGTGACCTTGAGACTGCTCAGATTGCGGTACAGGCCTCGCTCACCGGACACCTCGTGCTCGCGACCCTGCACACCAATGATGCGGTCTCAGCTGTCACCCGGTTGGCCGACATGGGGATCGAGCCGTATCTGCTGTCCTCGTCCTTGCTGGGTGTGGTGGCGCAGCGTCTGGTGCGCAAACTCTGTACGGCCTGTCGTGAACCGGACCCCTTGAGTGGCGGCTGGCGGGCGAAGGGTTGCCCCGCCTGTGACCGTAGCGGCTATCGGGGGCGAACAGGTGTGTATGAGCTTTTTGTGATCGACGACGCACTTCGCGCATTGATTCACGCCGGCATTGATGAGGGGCGCTTGCGTGAGACGGCCCGCGCGGGTGGGATGGTCAGCATGCGCGAGGATGGCGAGCGTTGGGTGAAGGCCGGTGTGACCTCGATGGATGAGGTCGTCCGAGCCACGCGCGACTGATCGGCGGGCGAGCACTTACATGCCTGCCTTCCGTTTTGAGGCTGCCTACCCGGACGGGCGTATCGAACAGGGCACGCTCGATGCCGATTCGCCGAAGCACGCCCGGGCGCTCCTTCGGGAACGCGGGCTTGCGCCGCTCGAGGTCAGTGCGCTGCAGGTTACGGCAGGCTCGTCCCGCGTGACGGTGATGCCCGGCGGGCGCTTGGCGACGACTGATCTGGCGCTTGCCACCCGCCAGTTGGCGAGCCTTCTGGGTGCGGGACTGCCGCTCGAGCAGGCCCTCTCCGTGCTGGTCGAGCAGGCCGAACGCAAGCTGGTGCGAGAACGTTTCGCCGCGGTGCGCGCCGAAGTGGTCGGTGGCCAAACCTTGGCGGGCGCTCTGGCAAGATTTCCGGGGGATTTTCCGGAGATCTATCGTGCAATGGTCGATGCCGGCGAGCAGTCTGGAGGGCTCGCGCGCGTGATGGAGCGACTGGCCGACCATCTCGAATCCCGCACCGCACTCGCCCAGAAAGTCGGTCTCGCATTCATTTATCCGATTGTCGTCACGGCGGTCGCATCGCTCGTGATCGTTGTGCTGCTCACCTATGTGGTGCCGCAGGTCACCGAGGTGTTCAAGCAGTCGGGGCAGACGTTGCCCGGGCTCACCATTGGTCTGATCGCCGTGTCCGATTTCGTGCGGGCGCACGGGCTCTGGTTGCTGGTGGGTCTGGGGACGGTGGGCGTGGTGCTGAGGCTTGCGCTCCGCGCACCGACGCTGCGGCTCGCCTGGCATCGCCGGCAATTGAGCCTGCCGGTGATCGGGAGGCTGCTGCGCAGCGTGCAAACCGCGAGATTTGCGTCGACCCTTGCGATTCTGGTCTCGAGCGGCGTGCCCCTGATCCGCGCGCTCGAGGCGGGCGCCCGCACCCTTTCGAATGAGGCGCTTCGTGACAACGTTCAGGACGCGATCGGGCGGGTGAGGGAGGGTGTGCCGCTCGCGCGGGCCCTGGCGGCTGCGCGGCAGTTTCCGCCGTTGCTGGTGCATCTGGTGGCAAGCGGCGAAGCCACCGGTCGATTGCCCGAGATGCTGGATCGGGCTGCGTCGACCCTGGGTGCCGAGGCTGAGCGTAAGGCGATGACACTCACCAGTCTGCTCGAGCCCCTCTTGATCCTGGTGATGGGGGGCGTGGTGCTCCTGATCGTGCTCGCGGTGATGCTGCCGATCATCGAGATCAATCAGTTGGTGCGCTGAGGGGGAGAGGCGCGCGGCGGGGCGCGTCGGCCGCGCCCGGACGAAGCCGATCTGCTCTCAGCTCGGCCGAACGAGAAACATCTGCGTGCCGATCATGGCGAGCACCGTTTCGTCGCGCTGGTTAAGCACGTCCCAGCGCCAGCGGACGACGCCGCGATCGGGCCGGCTGGCAGATCGGCGCGACTCCAGCACTTCGGAATAAAGCCGCACGCTGTCACCGGGACGGACCGGCAGCAGGAACTTCAGCTGCTCGATGCCGGGCGAGCCAATGCAGGACGAGTCGTTGAGATACGCATCGCACATCAGCCGCATGGCCGTGCAGCCGGTGTGCCAGCCGCTTGCGATCAATCCGCCGAAGGGCGTTTCAGCCGCAGCGGTCTCGTCGGTGTGGAAGCGCTGCGGATCCCACTGGTTCGCGAAGTCGATGATGGCCTCGCGGTCCAGCGTCCGCGACTCGGTGGTGCAGGTCCAACCGGTCGGGAAATCCTCGAAGTGGTAATGCATGGCGCGCTCCGATGTTGGCGGGATTCGTCAAGGATATCGGATCGCACCCGTGCGGCGCTCGTTCCCCTTTGCCAATCTCGTCGGCCGAATCGATGGGGAACTCAATGGCCTCCTTGTGATTCAGGATCATCTGCGCCTCGAGCGTATCCTTGGTTGACGCGGCCTCGCCCGCCGAAATCAATCGCTCTGTATCGAGCGGGGAATAGGTATTGACATTGGGAAGCTGACTGCGAGTCGATCCTTGACTGAATCGGCCGTCACGACTGGCGACCCGATCAGGATCTCGACCAGCTTGCGGCCGGAAGCGTCGCTACGCAATGAGGCGACCCGCTGGCGGCATTCTTCGCGTAGCGCCACCAAGCGTCGCGTCGGATCTTCTCTGGGGCTTCTGACGGCGGGGCTCGGCGCGATGGCGACGGGCTTTCCCACATCGGGCCATGCGCGTGGCGCGCCCGCCGGGGCGCCCTCGGGTGCGCAGGCCTCAGGCGTGCCGATCGCCATTGGGTCGGCGCCGGCTGCGCCCCCGCCCGGCGGGTCTGCGACCGCCGCGGCCTTTGGTCCGCCCGTACGCCTGAGCCGCGAGCGTCTGGATGCGTGGGCCTGCGAATTTTTCCCGGCGTTCAATCAGGGCGGCCTGTTGCCGGCCTTTTCCGCTGCCCGGCACGGCGCCCGGCGCGATGTCGAGTTGCGCACCCTGACCACATTCAGCCGGATACCCGAGACCGGTGAGCGCGTCGCTGTGACGGGGCTGCTCGCCGTGCCGGCGGGAGCCACGGGGCGGATACCGCTCGTGTCGTGGTAACACGGCACGATCCTGTCGCGGGATCAGGTGCCCTCCAATCTGGTTCGCCTGGGCGATGCCGACTACAAGCCGAGTGACGCGGGCGATTCGCTCGAGACGCTGTTCGTCCTGCACCGACTCGCCGGGCAGGGTTTCGCAGTGGTTGCAGCCGATTATCTCGGCAAGGGTCCGCTGCGCGGGGATCGGGGCGAAGCCTATGGGGTCAAGGATGCGACGGTTGCAACCTGCTGCGACGTTCTGGACGCCGGTCAAGCGGGTCTCGAACAACTGGGCCTGAAATCGTCGGCGCTGTTTCTGAACGGCTGGTCCCAGGGTGGGGTCAACACGCAGTGGGTCCAGCAGGCGCTCCGGCAGCGGGGCGTGTCGATCACGGCTTCCTCTGCGCAGAGTCCGTTCAACAACCTGATCGAGGTCCTGCGCTACTGGACCGGCCGACTCCCGGTTCCGGATCAGGCCACGTATCCGGCACTACCGGGCTGGGCCTCGCTCTGCCTGATCATCCTGCTGGGGAGTTTTCGCGAGTACTACCGCATCCCCGATCTCTTTCAGACCGCGATCCGGCCGCGTTACATCGAGTTTGCTGAAAAATTTTGGCGGACTTACCGGATCGAGGCGGCCGACCTTTCGCAGGCACCCGCGTCGATGGCCGATCTGGTGGTCGACGGTTTCATGGAACGCTTCACCGCCTTGTCAAATAGTCGCTTCCTCGCCCAGGCGGCGGTCAACTCCCCCTATGCCCATGTTTATGACAGCCCGTTTCGTTTCTACTATGGCCTCGCCGACGAGGCATTGCATCCGAGCTTGATGAATGTCGCGCTCGCCATCGCCGGGCCGAAAGCTGCAGGCGTGGCCGTCCCGCGTGCCAGCCACCGCGGGACGTTCCTCGCGAGCTTGTACGGCGAGGGCCCCGCGTTGGGTGGCCTGTCGAATGTGCCGGAGTGGTTCAGGTCGCTCGTCTGATCCGGTTCCGCGCCTCGCGTCATTGGTTGTCCGCAGCACCGCGCATGCGGTAGGCCCGGCGGGTTTCCCGCAGACGGGCTCAGGCCGCTGGCATGCTGGCGAGCGTCCGCGCCGTCGACCTCAGGCCGCCCAGAATCTTGTCCGCGACCGGCCTCATCAGCACCTCGGACCTGCGCAGATGCCGAATCTAGGTCGAGGCCACACGCCGCTCCTGACCCAGCGGACCCTGGTCAAGGTACTGCGACAGCGTATCGATGTCTGACCCATGGACCCCGGCCTCGGCGAAGTGTGCCTTCCACCCGTCGACTTGCCGCGCAATGGCGCGCACGAGGTCCCTGGCCGCCGATTGCTTGAGACCGAAGGCTCGCGCCTGGGACAGGGCATTGTCGAGGTTCGAACGAGTCCCGTCACTGCCGACCTGCAGCGCCTGATAGCCCAGACCCTGCGCGCTGGGGACCAGGTCGTAGGCGGGCGAGAGCAGCCATGAACCGTCGGCACGACGCAGCAGCGAGTGGTTCTTCTCGTGATCGTCCGTATTGTCGATCAGGATGTTGAACACCATGCGACGGAACAGTTGCGCCTGCTGCTCTGCGATGCGGTGTGCGGGCACGAGTCGGCGCAGCAACTGCGACAGTTGCGGATAGCCGAGTGATTCGCCTGCCGCCCGAAGCACGACTTTTGACGACACCGCATGCAGGCGTGTATCCGCCTCGCGATCGAATCGGCGGATCGCCACAGCATGTCGGGTGCCAATCGGCAAGGCCCGTGTGGCCGCCACATCAATATGGCAGCGGGCGGCCAGCGTCATGGTAGCGTGCTCGATCAGCTCGGTATCCAGATCCTTCCCCTCGGAGAATTTGACCAGCCAGGGTTCACCGTCGATCATCAGCAGCGATTTCGGCCGCGCGCCTCCCAGAGAAACGCCCGGTCGCAACAGTTGCCGCTGCAACTCGTGGACCGGTTCGTTCGCCAGGATGCGGCGTACCACCTCGGCCATTTCGATCAGATTTCCAAGACCCGGCAGGGGCGCACCCGGCCATGGATCGTAGTGCTCGGCGGAGCGGCTGACGCCAAGGGCTCCATAACGATCGTCGCCTGCGAACAGCAGGTACTCGAGCACGGACAGGCGCGGCGAGCGCTCGAACCGCTGGATCACCCGCTCGCCCCAGCGGTCGGGCCTCGCGTCGTCGACCGCTCCGGCCGCCGTGTCCTTGTCGCGCGGCACCGCCAGACCCGGACGCAATGGCAGGTCTGCGCTCA
>JBIKTA010000326.1:0-3987 GCA_044348315.1 Burkholderiaceae bacterium
CGCAAAACTCTTGGACATGTGCTTGAAGTGAGCATCCCAGGACCAGCAGTCGGTGCCCGTGACCCGCACACCCCGCGTGGTCAGGTAGAGCGTGGCCTCGCGGCCCATGCCACATCCCGCCTCGACGTAGTCGGGGTCGCCAAATCGCTTGCCGGCCGAAGTGTTGATCACGACGATGTCAAGGGGCTGGAGGGTGTGGCCGATGCGCTTCAACTCGTCTTCGACCTCCTGGGCGCTCACCACGTGCCCATCGGGAAAGTGGCGGAAATCCAGCTTTACGCCACGGCCGAAGAACCATTCGAGCGGAATCTGGTCGATGGTGGCCGCGGGCTGGCCTCTATCCATCGTGGAGGCGAAATGCCAGGGCGCATCGACGTGGGTGCCGTTGTGCGTGTTGACCTTCAGAAACTCGATCGCATAGCCCTCGCCATCGAGCAACTCCTCGGGCTCAAGCTGATCATAGCGACGCGCCACAATCGGTGCGGTCTCTTTGTGGGTGCGGTACTCGATGCTGGGTTCGAGCCCCGGGGGGTCCGACTTGACATCGTTTTCGATCGGTACGGAAAGGTCAATGAAACGTCGAGTCATGGGGCTGCTCCGGCAAAACCCGAAACTTAGCCTGAGGTCAGACCATTGTGCAAGCTCTCCGCTCCGGGCCAGCCGTACGCGTCAAGCGCGGCCGGTTCAGTACTCGACCGAGTGGCCCTTGATGTAAGTCTCGAGGTATTTGATCAGCTCGCCCTGCTGCTGCATGATGTCCTTGACCACGTCACCGATCGAGATCATCCCGATCACCCGACCCTCATCGACAACAGGAAGATGACGGATACTGCGCGTCATCATGATCTTCATGCACTGGTCGATGCTCGTGTCGAGCCCCACCGTCAGCGGATCACGGGTCATGATCGCGGATATCGGTGTCTGCGCCGCATCAAGTCCGGGCAGGAGCACGCGGATGGCGCAATCGCCCTGCGAAACGATCCCGATAAGTCGCCCCTCATCAACCACCACCACGCTACGAATGCGACGACCTCGCATGGTCTCGAGTGCGAGTTGAACAGTATCGCCCGAGCTCAGTGAGTGAATTTCCCCGCTCTTGCGGGCGAGACAGGTCTTGACCGATGACATTCCGCGCTCCCGATATATTGCGACGCACAATCCATTCCGGGATCGTATTCGCCAAAAAGTCCTGCGATCTGGCACTTTCACCAGACATCCAAAGCTTAGGCTCAAGCGCATTGTGCGCCTGCAATATCCGAGGCTCTTGTTCAGCTTTGGCCGCGTGGCGATGAGTGCGCGGCGGCCAAGCAGCGATCCATCTGACAGAGGCGGGCGATCATCTCACGGTCTCGTGCGGTGATCGCCTCACCGCGGGTGCAGGAACCACTCAATTGACACGGATATTGGTCTCTTTGGCCACCATCGCCCAACGCACCGTTTCTTCCGACATCAGTTGGGAGAACGCCCCGCGAGTCATGGCCATCGGGCTTGCTCCCTCCTTGGCGAAGCGGTCCTTCATCGATGCGTCGTTGAGCGAATCGTTCGCCGCCTTGTGCAGGGTCTCGACCACCGCATCAGGCGTTCCAGCGGGTGCCAGCAAGCCCCACCAGTTGCTGACATCGACATCGATACCCGACTCCTTGAGCGTCGCCACACTGGGAATGATGCCGACGCGCTCCCTGCCCGCAACAGCGATCAGCTTGATCTTGCCCGCACTGACGAGGGTCTGCATCTGGATGAGACTGCCAAGCGACATCTGGATATGACCTGCGGCCAGATCAGCCAGCACCGGACCGCCCCCCTTGTAGTGAAGGAGGGTCAGATCCGCGCCTGAGCGCAGCTTCAGAAGCTCAAGTCCGAAGTGCTGAAAGCTCGCCACCCCCGAGGTCCCGACGTGAACCTTGCCCGGGTTTTTCTTCGAATACTCGACGAACTCCTTCATGTTGTTCACAGGCAGGTTGACGTTGACGGCAACCACACTCGGCCCCATTCCCAACATCGATACCGGCACAAACGACTTGACCGGGTCGAAGCTGAGCTTCATGACCGCAGGGTTCATCGTGAAAGTCGAGGAAATGAGGAGCAGAGTGCTGCCATCGGGCTCGGCCCGGGCAGCCAGTGCGCCGCCAATGGTCCCGCCCGCGCCGGGACGGTTTTCGACCACCACCGAGCGCTTCAATCGCTCACTCATCTGCTGCGCAATCGCCCGCCCCACGATGTCATTGCTGCCGCCGGGCGCAAAGGCAACGATGATACGAATCGGCTTCTGATCCTGGGCAAAAACAGGGACGCCCGTGGCGGCAATGGTCACCCCCGCGCCCGCCGCGGCAACGAGTCTGCGACGTTGAATGTTGGCAAAGCTGGTCATCTTCGGGTCTCCTTCTTTAGTGAATGAAAAATCAGCGCCGCTCAGGCTACGCGGTTTCGCGGAGGCTGACCCTGCAGGACTTCAATGACCTGCTGCGCGACCTGGGTGGCGCTGCGCTCCTGAGTCTCCTGGGTCCCGCCTGAGGCATGGGGTGTGGCGACAACGTTGTCCAAGGCAAGCAAGGGGTGATCGGGCGGCGGCGGCTCAACCTCGAACACGTCGAGCCCGGCGCCGAACAAATGCCCGCCCGCGAGCACCTTCGCAAGGGCCGCCTCGTCAACGATCCCGCCCCTTGACACGTTGATCACGATGGCGTCGCGCTTCATGAGGCGCATTTCCCGCTCACCGATGAGGCCTTTGCTCTCCCTCGTCAGGGGCAGGTGCAGGGTCACCACGTCCGCGATGCGCAGCAGTTCGTCGAGGTCCTGAACCCGCCGGTGCAGGATATCCTGCCACCGATCGGCCGACGCGTAGGGGTCATAGGCCACCAACTCGGCATCGAATGCGCCGCGCCACTTGCGCGCGACACAGGTGCCGATATTGCCCATCCCGACCACGCCCACAGTCTTGCCCTGCAGCTGCACGCCGAGGTGGCGCGGACGCACGATCTCGGCGCCTGCTCTGAGCATGCGGTCGAAGCGGGCTGTTCGTCGCGCAACAGTCAGAGCCAGGGCAAAGGCCATCTCAGCAACCGCATCGCTGTTGACACCGGGCGTGGTAAGCACCGGGATGCCGCGCGAACGCGCCACCTCGAGGTCGATGGTGTCAAACCCTACCCCCTGCTTGCAAATGACCCTGACGCGACGGGCACGTTCGATCTCAGCCGCGGTGATCGGTCGCATGCGAACCATCACGCCATCGGCCTCCTCGGGCCAGCGTTCGATGGCAGGGTCGGGCCAGCACACCACCTCGGCGTGCTGCCGAGCCAAATCGATACCGGCCTGATGAAAGGCGTCCAATATGAAAATCTTCATGGCAGGGCGGTCATCAGGCATCGTGGGGGGGATAGGTACTCGACGCTTCGCCCGCCCGGAGCAGGCGCAGCATCGCATGCCACTCGAGCTCGCCGTACGGGCGCCGCGTGCCGGGCTGGTACAGATGGGCCGTGCGCTCGAGCACCTCGGCCGAGGGCAGGAGCGGGGGCTGACCGCTCGCCATGGCATCGACCTGAGCGCGACAGGCCATCTCGAGCTGGTACATGAGATTGAAGGCCTGGGGCGCAGTGGGGCCACAGGTGAGCAGTCCGTGGTTGCGCAGGATCATGGCGTTGTGCGCACCGAGGTCGGACACCAGATGCTGGCGCTCTTCGAGACGGATCGCAGGTCCCTCGAAATCGTGATAACCGATATGGCCGTGGAAACGGATCGAGGTCTGGGTGATGGGCAGCAGCCCGCAGGGCATGCACGCCACGCCCATGCCCGCCCGGGTGTGGGTGTGAATCACACAGCCCACATCGGGCCGCGCCTCGTGAATCGCCCCATGTATCACGTAACCGGAACGATTGATCCCGTAATCCGTGTCAGGTTTCCAGAGGATCTCGCCGGATAGATCGATCTTGACCAGACTCGACGCAGTGATCTCCTTGTACAGCAGGCCGTACAGATTGATCAGCAGGTGCT
>JBIKTA010000327.1:0-3972 GCA_044348315.1 Burkholderiaceae bacterium
GGCGCTGCCGTCCGGCCCGTTGACTGACCTCAGCGTGCGGGTCAGCGCCCGGCGACTCGACGAGTCGGTGGCGCGCGTATTCGGCGATTTCAACAAGCCCGCGATTCTTCCGGCCTTCGATCCGGGTCGGCATGGCGCGCGCCACGATGTCGAACTCCATCGACTGGTCGTTCCGATGGTTGTTCCGGAAACGGGGGAGTCGGTGACGCTCAGTGGCCTGCTGGCCTTGCCGGTGGGGGCGAGCGGTACGCTTCCTGTGGTCTCGTGGCAGCACGGTACGATTCTGAGTTTCGGGCAGGTTCCGTCCAATTTGCTCAAACTGTCCGACCCGGCCTACGCGGTGAGCGATGCGGGCGATTCGCTCGAGACGCTGCTCAACATCCAGCGTTTTGCCGGGCAGGGGTTTGCCGTGATCGCGGCCGATTACGTGGGCAAGGGTCCCTTTCGAAATGGGCGAGGTGAAGCCTATGGCGTGAAGGACGTGAGCGTGCAGACCTGCCTGCGCATGCTCGAAGCGGGGCTCACGGCGATGGCGTCGCGCGGCCTGCAGGTTGGGCCGCTGTTTCTGAACGGTTGGTCGCAGGGCGCGGTCAATACGCAATGGTTGCACCAGGCTTTGCGCGGTCGGGGTGTCCCGATCGCCGCAACGAGTGTGGCGAGCCCCTTCAACGAGCTCGCCGAAACCCTGCGTTTTTGGGCCGGCGCCCAAACCTATCCCAGCCCGCCGGGCGCGACGCCTTATCCCGAGTCGCCGGCCTGGATCTCGCTCTGCCTGATCGTTCTGCTGGGCAGCTATGAATTGAATTACGGCTTTAAGGGCCTCCTCGAGAACGCCGTGGCGCCGCAGTTCCGGGCGTTCGCAGCCCGCTACTGGAAAACTTACGACCTGCGCCTCGATTCGGCTGAGCCTTTTCCCTCCGGATCAAATCTGCTGGTGCCGGGCTTTTTCGATCGCTTCACGCATGAGACCAACAGCGCATTCCTGCGGCAGGTCGCGGCCAATACGGCGACCTTTTGGCGCTACGATTCACCGATCCGGTTTCATATCGGGCTCGCAGACGAGGGTCTTCACCCGACGCTCGCGGCGCGCGCGCTCGCCGCGGGGGGCCCGCAGACCACGGCGGTCATGGTTCCCCAGGCCAGTCACCGCGCCACGTTCCTCGCTTCGCTCTACGGCAGCGCGGCGAGTCTCTCCGGGCAGGACAACGTCCTGGAGTGGTTCAATACGTTGCGCCAGCTGCGATAAAGT
This sequence comes from Burkholderiaceae bacterium, assembly GCA_044348315.1. GTDB lineage: Bacteria > Pseudomonadota > Gammaproteobacteria > Burkholderiales > Burkholderiaceae_E > SYIM01. The sequence continues at coordinate 1,250 of JBIKTA010000327.1, forward strand.
GGCGATCGAGTAGGGGCCTTCCGGCGCGTGATCCTCTCGTCGATCGAGAAACAAGTTGGGGTTGGCGAGACAGCGCTCCGGCCTCTGAGCGCGGTGCCCGACATTTCGATGGTCTTGCAATTCATCATTGTATATACTTACGGTATAAACGTCTTTAAGGGTGGTCAGTCATGGCACGCGCCATCAAGACAGCAGCGGTATTCAAGTCGGGCAACTCGCAGGCGGTGCGTTTGCCCAAGGATTTCCAGTTTGATGTGCGCGAAGTCGAGATCCTGCGGCGCGGTGACGAGGTGGTGTTGCGGCGGATCCCAACAAACCTGACAGCAGCCTTTGAGTTGCTGGCGGGCCTGCCTGATGACTTCATGGCGGATGGCCGTAACGACACCCCGCCGCAAGTGCGCGAGGAGCTATGAGTCCGCTGCGCTACCTGCTCGATACCAATATTTGTATCTACATTGCCAAGAATCGTCCGCCGGCGGTCGCGGCGCGTTTCGCCAAACTGGCGGCGGGTTCGGTGGGGATGTCGTGGGTCACCTACGGCGAATTGTGTTTCGGGGCAGAGAAAAGCAGCCAGCGGGCAAGTACGCTGGAGAGATTGGAGCGCCTGCAGTCGATGATTCCGGTCATCACTCCGGACGCTGCGGTGGGCGAGCGTTACGGGGCGATCCGTGCTCATTTGGAGCGCGCCGGTACGCCGATTGGCAACAACGATCTGTGGATCGCTGCGCATGCACTGAGCCTGGGGGTCACGTTGGTCAGCAACAACACGATTGAATTCAAGCGGGTGCCTAAGCTGGAACTCGCGAACTGGGCTGATTAGGCTTACACCATGAACGTGCATCGTCTGCTATTGATCGGCCTGCTGTTCGCACTGGTTGCGCCCGAGGTCGCGGCGCGCCGCGACGCTTCGGATCAGTCCGGTTCGACCGGCACCGGCTTTGCGGTGTCCGCTGGCCATCTGATCACCAACGAGCACGTCGTCGCGGGCTGTCAGCGCGTCGACGTGTTCTCGGTCGATGGCCGGCGCTCCGGTGTGGTGATCGATACTGATGAGTCGGTCGATCTGGCGCTCGTCAGGGTCACCGGACTCGGCGGCGAGGTCGCCCGGCTTCGGCGTCCGGGCTCCCTGCGGCTCGGCGAGGCCGCATTCGCATTCGGCTTTCCGCTCACGGGGTTGCTGAGCGACAGCGGCAATTTCACCAACGGTGTGGTCAGCGGTCTGAGGGGCTTGCGAGATTCGGCCAATGAGTTCCAGATCACGACGCCCGTTCAGCCAGGCAATAGCGGGGGCGCGGTGATCGATTCTGCGGGCAATGTGATCGGTGTGGTCGTGAGCAAGCTCAACGCGACCGAGGTCGCGCGCAGCACCGGAGACATCCCCCAGAACGTCAACTTCGCGGTCTCCCTGCTTGCGGTCGCCGACTTTCTGGCGCGCAACCGGATCGCTGTGCAGACCATCGATCGGCTGCCCGCAATCGATACGGTCCAACTCGCCGATCTTGCGAAAGGGTTCACGCACCGGATCGTTTGCCAGACTGCTGCGGCGGCTTCGCCCTCGCGAGCAGGCGCCGATGCCGGCTCGGCGCGTGCGCCTGCCCAAGCGGCGGTCGATACCACCGTCGAGATCCGTAATCGCTCATCCGAGCCGATCCTCTACATCTTCGTGTCGCCAGTGTCTTCGGATAAGTGGGGCAGCGATCTGTTGGGGCAGGATACGCTCGTCGCCGGGCGCAGTTTCACGGCCCGGCCCCCCGTCAGCCAGGGTTGCCGCTTCGATGTGATGGTCGAGTATCTGTCTGGCAAAAAAGAAGAAAAGCGCGACCAGAATTTCTGCGAGCTCATCGATCTGAGCTTCAGCGGTCCCGGTCAGTAGTCGGCCCGTTCGTTTCTGGAGACACAGCCCAGGATCCTGCCAGGGGGTGCCAGCACGACTATCAGTATCGATCCCTCACGAGTCCAGTTCACTGAAGCGGGCGCCGCGCATTTGCAGGGTGGTGCGCAGGACGCGAAAGATCTACTCCAGTCGCTGGCAGCCTCTCTGACCAATGGGAATGGGGTCAAGTCGGGGTACTTGCGCATCGCGACTGCGAATCAGGACGGATCGCAGTCGCTCGAGGTGGGGCGCCGGCGATGGGGCGGGGGTGACGCCCCGACCCAGCGGGCGACGGCGCTGGTCAAGGCGCTGGTGTCCGAGGCCTACGGCGATCAGCCTGCAGTCCGGCAGGCGCTCGAGCAGATCGCCGATAGCGATCGAAAAGTCCTGTTGATCCTGGATAACCTGAAGGTGCATCACGCCAAAGATGTCACCAAGTGGTTGTCGACCCGTCAGGACAAAATCGAGGTGTTCTACCTCCCCCCGTACTCGCCCGAAATCAATCCCGACGAGTATCTGAATCGGGATCTGAAGACGACACTCCGATTGGGTTCGCGATCAAAGACGAAAGGAGCCTTGCTCGGCAAAGCGCAGGTGTTCATGGAATTTCTGCAGCGAACGCCGAAGCGGATCAGCGCGTACTTTACGCATCCTGCGGTGCGGTATGCCAGCTGATTTCATTGACGTCGTTAGTATTGCTATTTGATTGCCGGGTCAATAAGTGGCAGGTGAGGAAGCACTTCTGGACTGCGAGGCTGACGAGTTCTTTAGATCGGATCCAGGAACTGCTCTGATTCGGCTACCTTATTGTCGGGGTGCCTGTCATCTCGACTAGCCGAAAAATTCCGCC
>JBIKTA010000328.1:0-3970 GCA_044348315.1 Burkholderiaceae bacterium
TTCGTAGGACAGAACCAGTCGATGGCGCAGGACATCGGGTACCAGATCGACCAGATCGGCGGGCAAGGCATAGCGGCGTCCCCGGAGCAGCGCGAGGGCGCGTGCCCCCTCGATCATCGCAATCGTGGCCCGGGGGCTGGCGCCAAAGCTCAGGTAACGCCCGAGGTCCGGCAGCCCGTACTCGGCAGGCCTGCGGGTGGCTGCGACCAGTTTTACCGCGTACTGAACCAGGGCCGGGTCGACGTAGACCTGTCTGCACTCTGCCTGCATGGCCGCCAACTGCTCGGTCGTGGCCACGGCAGCGACCTCGATCGGGGCACCTGTCACCCGCTGCACGATCACGAATTCTTCCTCTTCCGAGGGGTAGCCCACCAGCACTTTCATCATGAACCGGTCGACCTGGGCCTCGGGCAGCGGATAGGTGCCTTCGGTCTCGATCGGGTTTTGGGTGGCCATGACCAGGAAGGGATTGGGCAGCCGGTGAGTCTCGCCCGCGATCGTCACCTGCCGCTCCTGCATGACCTCGAGCAAGGCGCTTTGAACTTTTGCCGGGGCGCGGTTGATCTCGTCGGCCAGCAACAAATTGGTAAAGACCGGGCCCAAGGCCGTGCTGAACTCGCCGTTTTTCTGATTGAAGACGCGCGTGCCGACCAGATCAGCCGGCAGCAGGTCAGGCGTGAACTGGATGCGTTTGAAAGTGCCTCGCAGTGTTTTTGCGAGGGTATTGACGGTCAGGGTCTTGGCCAGGCCCGGCACACCTTCGACCAGCAGGTGGCCGCGGGCCAGCATGGCCACCAGCACGCGCTCGAGAAACGTGTCCTGGCCCACCACCACCCGCTTGACCTCATAGAGCACACGCTCCATCAGCGCCGCAATCTCCGGCCTGGGTTGAGCGAGCGGACCGCGGTTCCAGATGTCTGCGTCAGCTTGAGTCGTCATTCGGTTTTCCTGTCTGTCAGAAGGGTGGGACGCCGAGCGCGCTGCCGGCGTCCTCGATGGTGACTGCGAAGCCGATCCCGACAAAGGTGCGGGCCGATGTCGGGTTGAGGATGGCGGTAACGATGCCCACCACTTCCCCACTGGCATTGAGCAGCGGGCCGCCCGAGTTACCCGGGTTGGCGGCGGCGTCGAACTGGATCAGGCCTTTGAGGGCCGGCTCGCCTTCACGCGAACGAAACTGACGGTTGAGTCCGGATACGACCCCGGCACTGACCGAGGGCCCGATGCCGAATGGAAATCCGACGACCACCACATCGTCGCCGGGCAGGAGGTTGCGGCTCGAGCCGAGCGTGGCAGGAGCCAGGTCGTCCGGAATCCGTTGCGGCTTGAGGATTGCGAGGTCATTGTCGGGCTTGGTGCCGACCACCCGGGCGGTGGACTCGGTTCCGTCGTAAAAAGTGAGCTTCAGCTCATCCGCCCCGGCGACCACATGAAGATTGGTGAGCAAGGTGCCGTCTTCCATGACGACCACCCCGGTGCCCACGCCGCTTTCCTGCAGATCAGCGCCCGGTTGATCCTTGTCAAGCGTCATGGCCTGAATGTGGACCACCGAGGGTGCGATGCCCAGCGCCGGACGGACCGCGCGCGAAGGCAGGGTGCGGGTCTCCAGCGTATGGAGGACGGCCGCGTCGATATCGTCTTGCGTGAGCGGCGGCTGGGGTGGACGCAACGCGTCTCGGCCCAGCACGATCGCAAGCGCCATCAGTGCGCCCGCAACGAAGGCAGCGCCCGTGCGATGTCGGCGCAGCCTCTCGGCAAAGCGGGCGCGGCGCGAAGCTGGCGCTTGCCGATCGAGGTCGGCGCCCCCCGATGGGTCGGCGGGGCTGCCGGCGCGAGAAGATGCTGCCCGGGCGGTTCGAGCACTGGTCGATTCGGGACCGCGGCCTGCCGAGCCCGAAGGGTCAGCCTGACGATTGCTGTAGAACGCGCCTGTTTTCATGACCACCAACTTATCATGGCTTGTGGCAGGTGATACAGTGTTTCCGTACTGGCGTCCCAACCCTTTAAGGTCGTTGCGTCATGCGATTCATCTGGCCCGGCGTGCTGTGGGCGTTGTTGCTGCTGCCCGCCCTCGTTGCGTTGTACCTGTGGATACTCAGGCGGCGCAAGAATTCCGCTGTGACGTTCGCGAGTGTCGCGATCGTCCGGCAGGCGCTCGGTCGCTCGCAGCGCTGGCGGCGGCACCTGCCTGCCGCATTGCTGCTGGGAGCCGTCGCGGCCTCGATCATTGCGGCGGCTCGTCCGGCCGCGAAGGTCACGCTGCCTGCCGATTACATGACGCTGATTCTTGCGATCGATGTCTCGCGGAGCATGCTTGCCAACGATGTCGAGCCGAGCCGCATCGAGGCGGCGCAGTCCGCAGCACGTTCGTTCATCCAGGAGTTGCCGTCCAATGTCCGGGCTGGGATCGTGACCTTTGCCGGCACCGCCCAGGTCGTGCAGGGTGTGACCGATCGCAAAGAGGACCTCCTCGCGGCGATCGATCGGTTTCAGCTTCAGCGTGCCACCGCTACGGGGAGTGGCCTGCTCATGGCCCTTGCCACTCTGATGCCGGACGCTGGCATCGACGTCGAGCAGGCGGTCTACGGTCGAGGCTTTGGGCGATGGGGTGAGCCGCCCCCGCCGCCCCCTCCTGCAGCAGAGGTCCGGCGAGCGACCCCGCCCGGTCGCCCTGCGGCGCCTGCCGTTGCGCCGGGTTCGTTCGCGGGCGGGGCGATCGTCCTGCTGTCCGATGGCCGGAGAACGCATGGCCCGGATCCGGTTGCAGCGGCTCGCCGAGCGGCCGATCTGGGGGTTCGGGTGTACACCGTCGGTTTTGGTACGCCCCACGGCACCATACCGGGCTACGACGGCTGGTCGTTCTACGTTCGGGTCGACGAAGAGACACTCAAGGCGGTCGCTCGGGTCACCGAGGCCGAGTATTTCCACGCCGCGACCGCCGAGGATTTGCGCAAGGTCTACCAGGGACTGTCGTCGCGCTTTGCACTCGAACGGCGCGACACCGAGATTTCGGCCCTCTTTGCGGCCGCTGCGGCGTTCCTGCTCATCCTCGCTGCGGTGTTGTCGCAGCTGTGGTTCCGCAGGGTTGCCTGAATAGAGGGTCCGTCGGTCAGAACAGGCCGGCGCTCAGTTTTCTGCGGTAGACGCTGACGAGTTGTGGATCCCCGCAGAGTTCGAAGATCGCGAGCATGGCCTTGCGTGCGGCGTCGTCCCGGAACTTGCGCTCGATGCGGATGACCTCGAGCAGTTGATCCATCGCCTCTTGCCATCGGCTTTGCGTCACGAGCGCCTGCGCGAGCCTGAACCGCAGTTCGGCGGACTCCGGTGAGCGATGAACGTCTGATTCGAGCGATTCGAGCGGCTGATTCTGCGCCCGGGCCGCTTCGATCAGAAACCCGAGCGCTGCCGTGCCCAGGTCGAAGGCCGCCGCGGCGCGCAGGGGTTCAAAGGCGCTCGCGGCATCGTCTGCCCGTCCCGCAGCGACGAGACCTTTCACATAATCCCTGCGTGCGCGCTCGTTGGCAGGATTGATTGCGATCGCTGCCGAAAAGGCTTCGAGCGCGGCACTGAGATCGCCACGGTCGAGGGCGGCTTGCGCCTGGGCGAGAAAGGGGTCGTCGGGCTTGGGGAGGTGAGGGTTCAGGAAGGCCTTGACCTGCGCGGCCGTTCGGGCCCCCACGAATTGATCAACGGGTTCGCCGTTGCGAAAGAGCAGCACGAAGGGAATGCCTCGTACCTTGAACCGTGCGGACAGCTCTGGGTTGAGATCGGAATTGACCTTGACGAGTTGCACCTGCCCGGCAAACTCGCTTTCGATCTGCTCGAGAATGGGCCCCAGCGCACGGCACGGGCCGCACCAGGGTGCCCAGAAGTCGACGATGACCGGATGGCGGTGAGAGGCCTGGATCACGGCTTGGTCGAATTGATCCTGATTGATGTCGATCATGTTTGAGGCGGGCTGACCGGAGGG
>JBIKTA010000329.1:0-3969 GCA_044348315.1 Burkholderiaceae bacterium
CAGGCTAAAATGGAAGGTTATTCTCAAAACCCAAGAGCACCGTGAATCAAGACACGCTCCGACTCGAAGGGGTTCGCTTCGGGTACCGCGAGCGCCTCATTCTCGACGATGTCGGCCTGACGGTTCGTCCAGGCAGCATCGTCGCGCTGGTAGGCGGGTCGGGTTCGGGTAAGACCACCATCCTGAGGCTGATCGGGGGCTTGATCAAGCCCTCTCGAGGTTCGGTGGTTTTCCAGGGCGAGTCGCTCGGTTCGCTCGACCGGGATGGCCTCTACGCCGTTCGGCGCCGCATGGGCATGCTTTATCAGTTCGGCGCGCTTTTTACCGATCTTTCGGTGTTTGACAATGTGGCTTTTCCGCTGCGCGAGCACACCGATCTGGACGAGACGCTGATTCGCGACCTGGTGTTGCTCAAGCTGAACGCGGTGGGCCTCAGAGGCGTCGCGCACTACCGGACGTCGCAGCTTTCGGGTGGCATGGCCAGGCGGGTGGCGCTTGCCCGTGCGATTGCGCTCGATCCGCCGCTGATCATGTACGACGAGCCCTTCGCCGGCCTGGATCCCATCTCGCTCGCCACCGTGGCACAGTTGATCAGGCGCCTGACCGAGACCTTGGGTTGCGCGTCGATCCTCGTTTCTCACGACATCAAGGACACCTTCGCAATCGCCGATCACGTGTATCTGCTTGCACGCGGCCGGATCGCGGCCGAGGGCTCGCCTGCCTCGATGCGGGCTTCCACCGATCCCAATGTCAGACAGTTTCTGGATGGCGACATCGACGGTCCGGTGGCCTTTCACCACGCCACCCGCCGCACGCTCGCCGAAGATCTGGAGATGCGGCCATGATCAACGGTCCCGCGAGGGCATTGCGCGGGGTGGCGCAGGCCGTGGCGAGGGTGGGCTACGGCACGCGGTTTTTCCTGCGCTTGTGCGGATTGGCGTTGGCTGGACTGCGTCGGCCGCGTCTGGTCATCGACCAGATCCATTTCATCGGCAACCATTCGCTGTCCATCATCCTGGTGTCGGGCCTTCTGATCGGCTTCGTTCTCGGGCTTCAGGGTTACTACACCTTGCGTCGCTATGGTTCCGAGGAGGCGCTGGGCTTGCTCGTGACCTTGTCACTTGTGCGTGAACTCGGCCCCGTGGTCACCGCTCTTCTTTTTGCCGGCCGTGCGGGCACCTCGCTCACCGCGGAAGTGGGTTTGATGAAGGCCGGCGAGCAGATCGATGCCATGGAGATGATGGCGGTCGACCCGGTGGCCAGAGTGCTTGCACCGAGGTTCGCGGCGGCCCTGATCTGCATGCCCTTGCTCGCTGCGCTTTTCTCCGCGCTCGGTGTGCTCGGCGGTTACGTGGTGGGTGTTGAGATGATCGGCGTCGATGCGGGGGCCTTCTGGTCGCAGATGCAGGGCGGCGTCGACTGGCTGCTCGATGTGGGCAACGGGGTGCTCAAGAGCGTGGTCTTTGGATTCACGGTCGCTTTCGTCGCGCTTTACGTCGGCTACCATGCCGAGGCCACCCCGGAGGGCGTCTCCCGGGCGACGACGAGCACCGTGGTGGTGGCCTCGCTCGCGGTGCTGGGTCTCGATTTCATTCTGACAGCCCTGATGTTCAGTTCGAACTGATTCGGGGTGGAGGGCGGCAACATGGATCGCAAGGGTGTGGATGTGCTGGTGGGGCTCTTTGTGCTGCTTGGCTTTGCAGCGCTGGTCTTTCTCGCGATGCGGGCCGGCAACATGAGCAGTAGTGTCGGTCTCAACGACACCTACAGCGTGAGCGCCCGGTTTGACAATATCGGCGGGCTCAAGCCACGCGCTGCCGTGCGCAGCGCCGGTGTGGTGGTCGGGCGCGTGGCATCGGTGACGCTTGATGCGAGCTCCTACGAGGCCGTCGTCCTGATCGATATCGACCAGCGCTACCGTTTCCCGAAGGACACTTCGGCCAAGATTCTGACCGCCGGCCTTCTGGGCGAGCAGTACATCGGACTCGAGCCGGGCGGTGACACCGCGTATCTCGATTCAGGGGGGCGCATCGCGCTTACGCAGTCGGCGGTGGTGCTCGAAAACATCATCGGGCAGATGCTTTACAGCCGCGCGGCCGAAGGGGAGCGCAAGTGATCAGGCTGCAGGCTCTGGTGCTGTCGGTCGGGCTGGCGGCAGGCTCGAGCGGGCTCGCGCAGGGCGCGCCGGCCCGGGATCCGCTGGAGCCCCTCAACCGCTCGGTGTTTGCATTCAACGACGCGCTGGACCGGGGGGTACTGCGTCCGATTGCCCAACAGTATGTGCGCTGGGTCCACCCCGGGATTCGCCAGGTCGTTGGCAATGTGTTCTCAAATCTTTCCGACCCCTGGGTCGGCGTCAATAACCTGCTCCAGGGCAAGCCGGTGCAGGCCTTGGGCGACTTTGCCCGATTCGGGATCAACACCTTCTTCTGTCTGGGCGGGCTCGGTGATCTGGCAAGCGAACTGGGTCTGCCGCGGCACAACGAGGATTTCGGGCAGACCCTCGGCGTCTGGGGGCTGCCGTCTGGACCTTATCTGGTGCTGCCACTTCTGGGACCCTCGAGTTTTCGGGATGCCACGGGCGTGGTGGCCGGCTGGTCGGCCGACCCCGTGCGTCGGATCGAGTCCGAGGGGGACCGCACGGCCGTGGCCTTGACGCGCGTGGTCGACACGCGGGCCTCCTTGTTGCCGCTCGACCGCCTGATCGAAGGTGCTGCGCTTGATCGCTACACTTTCGTGCGCAATGCCTATCTCCAAAGGCGCTTGAATCTCGTCCACGACGGCGACCCCCCGGACGAGCCCGAGTCCGACCCCGAACCCAAGGAGTAAAGCGATGCCAGAGCTTGCATGGCGGTCTCCGTCCCGATCTCTCTCGCCGGTCCGATACATGCTGGCCAGGCCGATCCGGCGGATCTTTCTTGCCTTCCTGTGGGCGCTGACCCTCGGTCTGCTCTGGGCCGAGTCCGCGCCCGCCCACGCCCAGACTGCGCCGGACAAATTCATCGAAACGGTCAGCAATCGTGCGCTCGAGCGCATCCGCAATGATCCGGCCATCGCCGCGGGCGACACGGCACGCGTGCTTCGTTTTGTCGACGAAGAAATCATGCCGCATGTCAATTTCGAGCGGATGACCGGGCTCGCCGTGGGACGCGCCTGGCGGCAGGCGAGCCCGGGCCAGCAGCGTGAACTGATCGAACAATTCCGTCTGTTGCTTGTGCGCACCTACTCGGGCGCCCTGTCACAGGCCGCGGACAAGACCGTACGGATGCGGCCGCTGCGCGGCGACGCGGGAGCGGCTGAAGTGTTGGTTCGTAGCGAGCTGGTGGGAGCCCGAGGCGACCCCATCCAGATGGACTACCGTCTGGAGCGTGCCGGCCAGGACTGGAAGATCTACGACGTCAATGTGCTGGGCATCTGGATCGTTCAGACCTACCGAGACCAGTTTGGTCAGGAGGTTTCGGCAAAGGGCCTGGACGGCCTGATCGCAAGCCTCAAGGAGCGTAACCGGCAGGCCTCGGCCAGTCCGTCGCGTTGATCAGCCGCAAACCATGACAGCATTGCCGCCACTTTCCGTGTACAGGTTTCCCGAAGTCCTCACCCATCGCGAGGCGATGGCCGAACGCGAGCGTCTGGTCCAGGCAGTAAAGCAGGGCTGCACTCGCATCGACATGCAGGCGCTCACCGTGTTTGACTCGAGTGCGCTCGCGGTCGCCTTGGCTGCTTTGCGCGCACAGGCCCCCGGTCGGCCTGCCCCTGCATTCGAGGGCGTGCCCGAAAAGCTGCGTCGACTCGCCCAGCTCTACGGCCTCCAGGAAGTGCTTGCCGATGCAATGGCCTGAGTCTGGAACGGCGCGAGCGGGCGCAGTGCCCGCAATTTCCCTCAGCGGCATCGTCAAGCGCTACGGCCGCTTCGAGGCGTTGCGCGGGGTGTCGCTTGACATTGCTCAGGGCGAATTTTTTGGGCTGCTG
>JBIKTA010000330.1:0-3966 GCA_044348315.1 Burkholderiaceae bacterium
AGCTTCGGCGCCCTGGGCGCGAAAGTCTCGAACCCGAACGGCACGGTCAGTTACTCGGCGACGTTCACGCCGACGGCTGACGTCGAGGATGCCGAGAACGCGTTCGTGGTGGGTCTGGGGTGGGCCGATCAGGCAGGCAATGCGCCGGCCGCGAGCACGACGTCGGGCAACTACGCGATCGACACCAGGCGGCCCACGGCGGCCCTCTCCATCGACAAGTCGACTGTCAACGCGACCGGGAGCCTCACGATCACGTTCGACTTCGGGCAACCGGTCAGCGGGTTTGATGTATCAGACATCAACTTCCCGACCGGCACGCTTGGAAGCTTGCAGCAGGATTTTGGCGACCCGACCCGTTACACGACGACCTACACGCCGATCTTCTTTTATGAGCAGTCGACCAACAGCATTACCTTGAACATGGCGGGACTCACCGATGCTTCGTCCAATGCATCGGGATCGGGTGTGCTTGTCTCGAACAACTTTGCCATCGACACCATCGCACCGAGCGTCGTCTCCATGGTGAGCGTCAAGGACGGCGGCGACCGGGTGGGTTTCCGGTTTACGTTCAGTGAGAACGTCGTATTGGACTTCGCCGCGAATCCGTTCAATCTCTTTTCCGTGCTGGACAATGGGGCGCCGCTCTTTGTCGAAGCGATTACTCTTTCGAATCGCGAACTGATCTTGGACTTCGGATCACCGGCGACGGGCGGAATCAGCGTCACCTATAACGGCAACCTGATGTCGGGCGGTTTGAGAGACGTCGCGGGCAACCCGCTGCCGTCCTTCCAGACCGGTGTCGTGTTGATCAACGATACGTCGGTGGATACGACGCCTCCCACCATCGCCCTTTCCTCCTCACGGACCACCCTCAAAGCAGGCGAAACCGCCCCCCTCACCTTCACCCTCAGCGAGCCCTCCACCGACTTCGCCGTTGACGACCTCACCGTCTCGGGTGGGACGATCAGCAACTTCACCGGCTCCGGCACCTCCTACACGGCCACCTTCACTCCGACCGCCAACAGCACCACACCCGCGCTGATCAGCGTCGCGAGTGGCAAGTTCTCGGATGCAGCGGGTAATCTCAATGCGGACGGCGCAGACGCGGACAACTCTCTGACCCTCTCGGTCAACACCAAACCAGTCACGCCTGGCGCCATCGACCTCTCCGGCATCGCCTACCACTGGAAAACCCATGCGCTGCTCGGCGGCGTCAACGTCGCTGCTCGCGGCGGTGCCGCGCCCCCCGAGGGCGAGCTCGCACCGATCCAGTTGAAAAACCTCAGCTGGGATGCGAATGGAATCGCCACTGTCGAGGTCTGGGCGCGCACCACCAGCATCACTGAAAACCTCGGCTTCGAATTCGATCTCGGCGCTGCTGCCAGCACCGCAGCATTCACCCAATCCAGCGCCCTGACCGGCTGGGCGCTCTCCGACAGCACAACCTCTAACGGCTACGCGCTTGCCGCGCTCTCGTTGAGCAGCACCACTCACCTGGGCGTCGGCGACATCAAGCTGGGCGTGCTGTCGGTCAATACCGGCGCCGCTGCCGCATTGCAAATTGCACTCGTGTTCGGCGAGGTGGGCTCGACATTCGGAGCGCCCTATGCGCTGTCACTGGGTCGCACCGCGAGTGACGGCTCAGGTGCCTACGCATTCAACGACCTTGCCCCGGGCGCTTATGCGCTCAGCGCCTCACGTTCCACCCACGACATCGGCTTTGCAGTCACTTCTGCCGACGCGCTCGCTGCGCTGAAGATCGCCGTTGGAGCGAATCCCAATTCCGATCCCGATGGCGCCGGGCCGAAATCGATCCCGAAGGTCTCGCCTTACCAGATCATGGCTGCCGACATCAATAACGATGGCCGGGTCAGCAGCAGTGACGCGCTTGGCATCCTGAAGATGGCGGTCAACCGCAGCGATGCGCCGGCTCGCGAATGGCTGTTTGTGGAAGAAACCCGCGACTTCTGGGACGAGACCGCGCTCAACGGGCAGGGTCAATTCTCCCTGACCCGCACCGCCGCATCCTGGAACCGGGACATCGACGCGCTGCTTGATACAGACGGCGCACAGGTCAACCTCGTCGGCGTTCTGAAAGGCGACATCAACGGGTCCTGGACCCCGCCCACAGGCAGCCAGGATCTCGACCTCATCGACCCTGGCTACTTCCAGCGGCTATCGAACCTGATCGGCGCGCCGCTGGATCAGTGGCATGTGTGAGGCGTTCACGGGCGCGGGAGTGCAATCCTTGAAGCGCGATCGCCGATTCCCCTTCCGACCCGGCGCCCTCATCACTTCAAGCCAGGCGCCCAGTCCGAAGCAGGAGACACCCCAAACTGGCTCAAATGCATCGAGAACGGGTGAGCCGCCACGAGTCCATGGAAGTAGTCATCCGACAGGAAGGTACTGTCAACTGGGGCGCTCCAGTTCCCATTCACATCCCCCTTCAGCAGGCCAACCAAATTGGTCTCGCCCGAAAGACGATCGGGCTGGACAGTCAAAGCCCTATCCCACTGGACATTGGTGCGGGTGGTCGAGAAGCCACCCGCCCCACCCTCTAAGGATTCATCCCAAAAATCGGCCTTCTCATCGACGAAGACCCACTCCCGGGGCATCGCATCAGTTCTCCGCACAGCCATCTTCAAAATGGCAAGCGCATCGCTGCTCGTGACCTTTCCGTCCACATTCACATCCGCAGCGATGAACTGATAGGGGGAAACAGCAGGCGGCGACATAGGACCGCCCGAGTCGGGGTCCGGATTGGGGTTGCGCCCGACCGCGATCTTGAGGGCCGCCAGCGCGTCGGCCGAGCTGATCACATTGCCCGATTCCGTGCTGCCGATTGCACGTTCAGCCGACAGCGTATAGGCCCCGAGCGGAAGGTTTGCGATCCGGTACCCACCGTCGGGTCCGGTTTCACCGGATGCAGAGCCCAGACGTGTCGCGTAAGGGACCAAGGACTGGTTACCCGCCTCACCAAAACTGAAATCAATCTGCTGCCAGGCATCAACGCCCTGAGGCGTGATCGAGATCTGTCCCAGTCTCACGGCTCCCGAGAGAGCCCCGACAGCGGTGAATGCCGCCAGGACGAGACTGGTCGTGCCACTTTGATTGTTGACGATGGCATTCGCATCGGTTGACCACCCGTTGAGCGTTCCGGTATCGAACGCAAAGTTCACAGTCGGCGCGCCTGCCAGTGCAATCTCAAGACCGATGTTTTCTGCAGCCCCCGTGAGATTCGCCCAAAGATCTGCGCGAATTTCTCCGGACTCAAGAATGCTCACCGCGCGCAAGTCGAATAGCGCGCCACCAACTGGCGCAACCGCGTGGGAACCGAGTTTGATCTGCACGTCGTTCAGAAGGGCGTGGCTTTTCCAGTGGTAAACCTTGCCAAGAACATGATGGGCTTGGGAAGGAGGAACGGCATCGACCTCGATCAGCACGCGGTTGTCCGATTCGTGGCCATCGACATTGAAATTCCCGGCGGCATCGCTGTATCGCCCGCTGCCGACGCTGATCGTTGCGGTGCCCGCTGTAGCAGCGTCAGCGGTGAAAGTCGCGGTGTAGTTCGATCCGGACCCTGCAAAATTCGACAGCAGGCCGCCGCTCGGTGAAACATCGGCCAAGGTGAAATCGGTGGACACCTCGCTCAGGACAAAGCGGATCATTGTCGACTCACCTTGCAGGAGAGTCGCACGGTCACTGCTGATCGAAATCGTGGGCGGGGTCGTGTCAGGCGGTGGACTCTTTGATGTGTCGGTGACGATCACCGAAACGCTCTGCTCATCGATCGTGAATTGGAGCGTTTCATCGCCCTCGGTGAGTGAGTCGGCTGCGAGCGTCAGCGAGACCTTCGCCTCGAGGTTTGCATCGAGCGTGACCGTTCCAGTGAGTGCGCCGGACGACAGATCCGCCGCCTGGATGCCGGTGATCTCGTACTGGACAAGGTCACCCGGCTTGAGACTC
>JBIKTA010000331.1:0-3960 GCA_044348315.1 Burkholderiaceae bacterium
GCTTCCCGGACCGACATCCGCCGTGCATGAATCTCGGCTGCGAGCATCGTCTGGCGTGCGGACGGAAGGGGTAGCAATGCCCTTGCATGCCCCATTTCGAGATCTCCGGCGAGCAACATCGTCTGAACGGGCTCGGCGAGGCGAAGCAGACGGAGCAAATTGCTCGTGGCACTGCGGGAGCGGCCAATCGACTCGGCGGCCTGCTCATGCGTGAAGTTGAATTCGGTGATCAGGCGCTGGATGGCCTGCGCCTCTTCGAGCGGATTGAGGTCTTCACGCTGGATGTTTTCAATCAAGGCGAGCGCGAGCGCGTCCTGGTCGGCGACCTTGCGCGTCAGCACAGGCACCGTCGTGAGACCTGCGATGCGCGCCGCCCGAAATCGGCGTTCGCCCGCGATGATCTCCCAGCGCCCTGTCTCGATGGGTCTGACCACGATCGGCTGCATCAACCCATGAATCCGAATCGAGGCGGCCAATTCCTGGAGGGCTGACTCATCCATCCGCGTCCGGGGCTGATAGCGGCCTGCGACCAGTGCATCCAACGGAACTTCGCTCAGACCCTCGATCGAGGCGCCCTGTGGGGTTGTGACGGCCGGAGCGTCCTGGCCGAGCAGGGTGTCGAGCCCGCGGCCCAAGCCTTTATTACGGCTACGATTCATTTTGCTTTTCCTCGAACGGGGCGCTGCGGAGCCGCCTCGGGCTGTGGCGTGATGCGTCCGAGCAGTTCACGCGAGAAGGCAAGGTAGGCCTGCGCTCCTCGTGATCCGCGGTCGTAAACGAGGCCTGGCTGCCCATGACTGGGCGCCTCGGCGAGCCGAACATTGCGCGGAATGACTGTGCTGAACACTTGCGACCCAAAGTGCTGCTCGAGTTGGGCCGCAACCTGCTGAGCCAGCGCCATCCTGGGGTCGTACATCACTCGAAGCAGGCCCAGAATCTCGAGCGGCGGGTTGAAGTTTGCGCGTACTTTCCTGAGCGTATTGACCAGGTCTGAGAGTCCTTCGAGCGCGTAGTATTCACACTGCATCGGAATGATCACGTCTTGGGCCGCGCACAGCCCGTTGAGCGTCAGCAGGGATAGTGACGGCGGGCAATCGATCACGACCTGATCAAACCGGTCACTGATCCGCCCGAGGGCATGGGCAAGGCGTCGCTCGCGGTCGTCGAGATCGACCAGATCAAGTTCCGCACCGGCTAGATCCCGATTGGCCGCAAGCACGCTGTAGCCCCCCGCTCCTGAGGGCAGAATGGCTTCCTCAGGGCTCAGGCTTCCAATCAGGACCTGATAGACCGTCGCGGGCAAGGCCCGCTTGTCAAGCCCGCTGCCAGTCGTGGCGTTGCCCTGAGGGTCCAGATCCACCAATAAGACTCTCTGGCCCAATTCGGCGAGCGCCGCGGCAAGGTTGACGGTGGTCGTAGTCTTGCCCACACCGCCCTTCTGGTTGGCGATGGCGAGGATCCGTGCCATGTTCAGAGCTCCACCGATAGAGAGGACTGTCGCGAAAGCTCAACCAGGTGACGCTGCGCGTCAAGACCGGGCACCCGGATCGATTGGGAAGCGATGACACGCCACGACTCGGGTAGTGAAGCGACTTCGTCCTCCGGATATCGCCCCTTCATCGCCCAAACCCGGGTCGCACTCACGATTTGGCGATCGATTCCGGCCACGAAATCACTCAGGCTCGCAAACGCCCTGCAAATGATATGGTGGGGCGCAAGCGCTTGCACGAGGGCGATGGCCTCCCCGTGCACGGAAATGCGGTCGGCAAGGGAAAGCTCCACGACACATTGGCGTAAGAACGCAGCCTTTTTGCCCACGGGTTCAACCAGATGTACCACTAGCCCTGGCCAGGCCAGAGCGAGAGGGATGCCTGGGAGACCCGCGCCGCTGCCCACATCGAGCAAGCGAATCGGCTGACGCCCCTCCCCGCTCGAAGCCATCAAAATGGGCAATACCGCAAGGCTGTCGAGCAGGTGATGGGTCAGCATCGATTCCGGATCCCGGATGGCCGAGAGATTGTAAACGCCGTTCCACTTGTTTAGTAACTTAAGGTAACGCCACAAGGCTGGTTCGAGACCGTCAACCCGATCAATCCCAAGCGTATCGAGCGCAGCCGTGAGGGCAGCGGCCAATGGCCCGTCTTGGGCGAAGGGATCTAGAGCCTCGCGGCTGATGCGTGCGCTCACAGTCGAGCTTCCAAGCGCAAAAACATGGGCGGTGAGATCATCAAGAACCATCCCAATCGGCAATCAGCCTCGATCCGTGAGTTGCGCACGACCGAAAGGCTGATGAGGTAGGTCTTGGGCTTGGAGGGAGCGAGGGGTGGACGCGATGCCCACCCACGGCGAGCAACGACGCCGCAGGCCTGAAACGGCAGCAGCGCGGGCTTGCAGCGTCTTCACCCTGTGGGCGACTCTCAACGTGAGGCCAACTCTTTGAAACATTGCAAAGTTTATACGGATTCAAGCGGCCAACTGCCGCATCTAGGATCATGCGGCGCGTGAGGGCGTCGGGTCCTCACCACGCCCGAGCAAACCTCGTTTTTTGAGGTGGATTCGCAGTAGCGACAGCGCGGCCGGGGTGACCCCTGAAATGCGGGAGGCCTGCCCAAGCGTCTGAGGTCGGTTAGCAGTGAGCTTTTGTTGCACTTCAATCGAAAGCCCACGCACCTCGAAATAGTCGAGCTGCTCCGGGAGTACCAGATTTTCGTGTCGGGCCTGTCGCTCGATCTCGACTTGTTGCCGATCAATATAGCCTGAGTACTTCAGCTGAATTTCGACCTGCTCAATCACTGCATGCTCTGTGATCGCGCCTTCGGCAGCGGCAGCGATGGCCGGGTAGCGAACCTGCGGGCGACGGAGAAGATCAGCGAGACTAAACTCGCGCTCGATCGCCTGACCAAACAACTCTTGGGCACGCTCCGTCGGGAACACGCGAGGGTTGATCCAGGTTCGGCGCAACCTCTGGAGCTCCGCATCGATCAAATCGCGTTTACGAGCGAAAGCACCCCAACGCTGATCGTCCACACAACCGAGCTCACGGCCAACAGGTGTCAGGCGCAGATCGGCATTATCCTCACGCAGGCTCAAGCGATACTCGGCGCGACTGGTGAACATCCGATAGGGCTCGGTGACGCCTTGGGTGACAAGATCATCAACCAGCACGCCAAGATAAGCCTGATCGCGGCCGGGGATCCAGGGCTCTTGATCGGTGACCCGGCGAGCCGCGTTAATGCCTGCGAGCAGCCCCTGCGCCGCCGCCTCTTCATAACCAGTCGTGCCGTTGATTTGGCCCGCAAAAAAGAGGCCAGCGATCGCACGCGTCTCAAGCGAACGGTGAAGCCCACGCGGATCAAAATAATCGTATTCGATGGCATACCCGGGTCGCAGCAGATGCGCGTGCTCGAGGCCCGGTATCGAGCGGACCAGATCGATCTGAACATCGAAGGGCAAACTGGTCGAAATGCCATTCGGGTAGTACTCGTGCGTATCAAGCCCCTCTGGCTCAAGAAAAATCTGATGTGATGCTTTCTGAGCAAACCGCTGGATCTTGTCCTCGATCGACGGGCAGTAACGGGGGCCTGTTCCCTCGATCACGCCGGTGTAGAGAGGACTTCGGTCCAGACCGGAGCGAATGATCTGGTGGGTCCGCTCTGAAGTGTGCGTAATCCAGCACGGCAACTGCTGCGGGTGCTGTGCTGCAGAGCCCAGAAACGAAAACACAGGAACAGGATCGAGATCACCAGGCTGCTCTTCGCAACGGGAAAAATCGATACTCCGACCATCAATACGCGGAGGCGTCCCCGTTTTAAGTCGGCCTTGAGGCAACGCCAGGGCCTTTAGCCGCTCAGCCAGCGCAATCGATGGCGGATCCCCTGCCCGGCCTGCGCTGTGCCGCTTGAGCCCGACATGAACCAAGCCGTTGAGGAAGGTGCCCGCCGTCAGCACTACCGCTCGAGC
>JBIKTA010000332.1:0-3952 GCA_044348315.1 Burkholderiaceae bacterium
CGAGCTACGTGCGGCGCGTGCTCTTGAGGGCGGCGGAACTGGGCTCTGATTTTTCGAGGGTACGGCTCGCCTACATCACCGGCGAGCCGGTGACCCAGGCACTACGTGACAACTTTGCCCAGTGCCTGCGCGCGGCCCGCGCGCACGATGCATCCGTCAATGTCTCCTACGGCATCACCGAGATCCAGGGCGGATTCAACGAGTGCGCCCCAGGCGGGGGCTTCCACAATCCGATGCCGGAAGACATTCATGTCGACATCGTCGACCCGCAGACCCATCGCCCGCTCCCCGAGGGCGAGCGAGGCTTGGTGGTCATCAGCCATCTGAACCGGCGCGGCACACTGCTGCTGCGCTATGCGACGGGCGATCTGTCGGTGCTGTCACGCGTCACTTGCCCGCACTGCGGCGCGAGCACCGATCGCCTGATCGAGACGCCCCAGCGTGCGGATGCGCTGGTCAAGATCAAGGGCATGCTGGTCAACCCGGCCGTGCTCGAGACAGCGGTGCTCGCCGTCGCGGGTATCGAGGAGTGTCAGGCCTTCGTCGAGCGCGAGAGCCCGACCGATCCGTTTTCAATGGACCGACTGCTCGTGCGGATCACGGGTGCCGCCGACGACCGACACATTCTCGAGCAAGGGGTTAGCCGGGCGGTCAAGGAGGCGATCGGCGTCACGCCCCAGGTCGAGTGGGTTGAGGCCGCGATGATCTTCGGTCCCGGCGGCACACTCAAGCTCAAGCGATTCGTCGACAGGCGCGGCGCGCCGGTGCGCGCCACCCCATCGAGCCGGTGACCGGGCCTCAGGCTGCAGATCCGGCCGCTGCCTGATCGAGCTTGTAGACGCGCGTCGCGTTGTCGCGATATAACCGCCGCAGCGAGTCTTCACGCAGGCCAAGCGCGTCGATCTCGCGGCGAGTCCGCTCAAAATCGAGCAGCGGGAAATGATTGCGATCATGGGTCCTGGCGAATGACACGAGACGCCCGATCCCAAGGGCCGGGAGGCTCATGGGATGAGACCCTGCATGGCCCGTCCAAAACCCGTCCTCACGCAACCTTGATTGCTCCGTTGAGGTAGCCTTGTATCGGCCGTCGAGCCGACAGAAAGGAAGACTGTGACACCCGCTCAGTACGGTATCCCGAGTCCATCTGGCTGGACCAATGTGGTCGATGGTCTTTTCCACAACGCGCGGCGCCGCCCGCACCATGCGGCGATCGAGCATCGACACGGCACGATCAGCTACGGCGCGCTTGCGGACCTGGTCGACCGCAGCGCGCTCGAGTTGCAGCGGCGCGGCCTGCAGCCCGGCGACATCGTGGGCCTCGCCCTCGGCGACGATGTCGATCACTTGGTGATGCATTGTGCCCTCGCATGGATGGGTGCAGTCACCTTGCCGATGGACATCCGCTGGACGCGCGAGGAGAAGCGTCGGCTGCTGGCCCACTTCGGTGCCCGGCATGTGCTGTTGCCGCCCGGCGAGGCCGCGTTCGTCGAGGCCGAGTCCCTCTCGATCGACGCCGGCTGGCACGCCGCCGTGGGCGCAAACCCCGGCGGCTGCGTGCCGGTGCGCCGCCGCGAGCAGCCGCTGGTGCTGTCGCTCTCCTCCGGGACGACCGGCATGCCCAAGGGGCCGATGGTGACCCACGGCCACATCCTGAGTCGCCTGTTCATCTACACGGTGAGCCTCACCTACAACGAGAACGATCGCTTTCTCGCAGCAACGCCGCTCTATTTCGGCGGGGGGCGCAACATGTCGATGGCCTATCTGTTCATGGGCGCAACGGTGGTCCTGCATCCGCCGCCCTTCACCGCCGAGGAGCTGGCGGAGACGATCGTCACGCGGCGCATCTCCAGTGTGTTTCTGGTCCCGACCCTGCTGCGACGACTGCTCGAGATGCCGAAGCGGCAGGTACCGCTGTTCCCGGATCTGCGATTGATGGTCTCGTCCGGCTCGAGTCTCTACCCCGAGGAGCGGCGTGCACTGATGCGCGAGCTCAGCCCGAACTTCTTCAATTTCTACAGTTCGACCGAGGGCGGCGGCATCTCGGTCCTGCGCCCCGAGCACCCGGACTCGGCCTCGATGTCGGTCGGGCAGATCGTGTTCGGCGCCGAGGTCGAGGTGGTCGACGAGCATCATCAGCAGGTCGCGCCCGGCGTGGTCGGCGCGGTTCGCTATCGCGGCGGCAGCGTCGCGGAGAGTTTCTACCGCAATCCGCAGGACAGCGTGGCTGCCTTCCGCGACGGCTGGTACTACCCGGGCGACCTCGGCCGCTTCGACGACGCCGGCTTCCTCTACCTGACCGGCCGCTCGAAGGAAATGATCATTCGCGGGGGCATCAACATCTACCCGGCCGAAATCGAACACGCGCTGATCGCGCACCCCGCTGTCGCCGAGGCAGCGGTCGTCGGATGGCCATCTCGGGAACGGGGCGAGGAGATTGCGGCATTCGTCGTCTGCCGAAAGCCAATCAGCCCGGATGGCCTCCTCGAGGCCTGCCGGCAGGTGCTCGCCCCCTACAAGATCCCGAGGGCGATTTTCATCGTTGACGAACTGCCCAAGAGCTCCTTCGGCAAGATCGTCAAACCACGGCTCGTCGAGCGTTTGCAGCCAATTGACTGAGTTCCAGGTAGGGGCCACATGCGGCCGCCCCTGCATGTTTCGCATCCGGAGTCGACCCTATGGAACCATCCAACCCAATGATCCGCAGAGGCTTTGTCGATCTGCCCCATCGCCAGGTTCATTACCGTACAGCCGTCTAGGGCGGTACCCGGCCCCTCGTGCTCCTCAATGCGTCGCCAGGTTCCTCGCGAACCCTGGACACACTCACCGCCCGCCTTGGCCGAAGTCGACGGGTGATCGCGCCCGACACGCTCGGCAACGACGACTCCTCGGCGCCTCAACTGGCCCGACTGCATCACAGACCCATGTCGCGTGCGATCAAGGTCCTCATGATCTCGATCGACCCCTCGCCGAACAGATAGAGGCGGGAATCGCGCCAGTAACGCTGCATGTCGCTATCGAGCGAATAACCCGCGCTGGCCATGATCTGCATGCCGCGCTCGGCAACGAAATGAAAGGTCTCGGCGGCAGTCATCTTGGCCTGAGCGGACTCGCGACGGCAGGATCGTCCGGCATCGATCAGCGCAGCCAGGCGATAGAGCATCAGCCGTGCAAGATCGACGCGCGTCTGCATGTCCGCCAGCGTGTGTTGGATCGCCTGAAAACTGCCGATCGCCTGACCAAACTGCCGACGCTCGCGCGCATGAGTAACCGCCAGATCGACCGCTGCCTGAGCCTGCCCCAGCGCCGAGGCGGCCTGGGTGGCGCGTGCAAACTGCAAGGTCGACTGCATGTGCCGCATCCCCTGCCCGATCTCGCCCATCAGCATCTCATCACCGACGAATACTCCGTCGATGCCGACATCCCAGCTGGGCATGCAGTGGTGGCCGACCTTGGGCAAGGCGGTCATCGACAGTCCGTCGCTCGCGCGCGGCACCAGAAAGACCGATAGACCGTGCTTGCCGCTGTCGGGTGTGCCCGTCCGGCACGGCATCACCATGAAATCGGCCCGGTCGGCATCGCTGATCCAGGTCTTGCGCCCGGTGATCCGCCAGCCGCCTTCGACGCGACGGGCACGGGTCTGCACGGCAGCGGCATCCGAACCGGCTCCCGGCTCCGACAGGGCCATCGCGAACAGCAACTCGCCGCGCAACAGGCGGGGCATCAATTGCGCCTTCATCGCCTCGGTGCCGTAGGACAGCAGGGTCATGCCGCCGAAGGACACCGTACGGGCAAAGAGCGAGGCCGCCATCAGCCCATGCCGGGCGAGGCGCTCCTGGATGAACACGGCATCGCTGAACGGCCGATCGAGTCCTCCGAAACACTCCGGAAACGGCACGCTGAGAAATCCCGCCTCGCCCATCAGCGGCAGCAGGTGGTAGGGGGGCTCAAGCTC
>JBIKTA010000016.1:0-12966 GCA_044348315.1 Burkholderiaceae bacterium
GGATTCCTGGCTGAGCAGGCCAGGGTGCCCGCGGATGCACTGGTCCCCATTCCGGCGGGCTATTCGTTTGAGGAAGCCGCGCCGCTTCAAAGTTCCGGACTCACCCCCTGGCGGGGATTGGTCGTAGAGGGCCGAACCCAGCCGGGTGAGACGGTATTGACACTCGGTAGCGGAAACGTGTCGGTGTTTGGCATCCAGATTGCCAAAATGCTGGGCGCCCGCGTAATCGTTACCTCATCAAGCCGGGAAAAAGCCGAACGGTTGAGGCAAATCGGTGCTGATGTTGTTGTCAATTATCGTGAGCGGCCTGATTGGCATATCCCCGTGTTGGAGGCGACCGGGGGAAGAGGGGCCGATGTCATTCTCAACAATATAGGACTTGCGTCGCTCGAACAGTGCCTGCATTGCTGCGCGTCAAATGCCCGCATCCTCTACATAGGCGCACGACCCGTGGTGGCCGGACCACAGGGAACGGTTGCCCTGAACCAGTTGCCCAACTTGGTCGCCAAGTGCGTCAGTATCAAGGGCTATACAGTGGGCAGTCGGCGGATGTTCGAGGATTTCGTACGCGCAATCGAGGTGAGCCAGATCAGACCCGTGATTGATCGGGTCTTCGATTTTGACCAAGCGCTGGATGCCGTGAGTTATTACATGACCGGGGCCAAGTTGGGCAAGGTCGTGATCCGGATCCCATGACGATACGTTGCGCAGTCCTCGATGATTATCAGAATGCTGCCTTGCGGTTTGCCGACTGGGGGCCTACCGGTGTCGAGCTTACGGTTCATAACGAACATTTCTCAAGTGCGGAAGCTCTTCGGGCAGCGATCAGGGACTTCGAGATTGTGGTGGCGATGCGGGAGCGCACGCCGTTTGACCGAGCCTTACTGGAAACACTGCCGAATCTGAAGCTTCTGCAGACGACCGCCCGCCGCAATCCGGCTATCGATCTGCATGCAGCCGAAACGCTCGGAATTCTCTGCTGTGGTACGGACGCCTTGCCGTATCCCACCGCAGAGCTGACGTGGGCATTGATTCTCAGCCTGACGCGTGACATCCCGCATGAGCAGTCGAATTTCCGCGCTGCGGGCCCCTGGCAGACGCGAGTGGGCCGTGATCTGAATGGCCGCACGCTCGGTGTACTTGGGCTGGGCACGCTCGGCGTGCAGGTGGCCCGGATCGGGCAGGCGTTCGGCATGCATGTCATCGCATGGAGCCACCACCTACGACCCGAAGGGTGTGCCGCGCTGGGTGTCGAATATGTTTCGAAGCCAGCCCTGGTTCGGCGCTCAGATGTGCTTTCGATTCACACCCAGCTGAGCCGCAGAACGGAAAACCTGATTGATTGGGATGACTTTGCGGCGATGAAGCCCTCGGCACTTTTGATCAACACGTCGAGGGGACCCATCGTCAGAGAGGCGGCCCTGGTCGAAGCGCTGAGTACCGAACGTATCGCTGGGGCCGGCCTCGATACTTTTGACGTTGAGCCTCTCCCTGAAGCCCATCCCTTCCGCTCCCTGCCCAACGTTGTGGCGACGCCTCACATGGGTTACGTCAGCGAAGACAACTACAGGCTATGGTTTGGGCAGATTGTGGAAAACATCTGTGCGTGGCTCGATGGGCGTGTGCTGCGGAGAATGGATCCCGCGCGCAACGTCAATCGGGCGCTCTAAGTGCCTCAATAGCCGTGAGTCGGAAGGGTGTCCGCATTCGCCTGGATGTTTTTTTGAATGGCGATCTAAAGTGCCGCGTCGTGCTCCTGGAAGTGGGATCGAGCCAAGTTCCGACGACGCCCGCGTGCAGAGTGTTGCGGCCCGGTTGAGCAGTTCATCGGGCATCGCCCCCTCGAAACGCACCGCCTTGGGGTCTTAACCGAACAACATCGGCAGATTGCGGGCGCCGTGCAGGACTCGCTCGATTCGCACCGTGCCATCGAGCACGCGGAAGAAGATCACATAGCTTCCCAAGGCGGCCATGCTTAGACCGGGAGCCAAATCCTCGCGGCTGACATAGCCAAGCGGAGCGGGGCTGATACGTTGACATTGTTCGATCAACTTGGCGACAAACCGCCGGGCGTTGGCCCGACTGTCCTCGGGGATGTAATCGCCGACGTCGAGGGGGTCTTGCCGAGACTTCGGCGAAAACGTGACTGGTGCCATCAAGTTGACCAGTGGCTTGGCGTATCCGGCTCTCAGGCCACGACCCGCTAGCGGCGGGGGCTTCGGTTCTTTGTGTGTGAGCCGCTGAGAGGCACTACCTCAGCGTCAGTGCCTTTCTTGCATCCTCGTGCTCGAAAGCCGATGCCATGCGTGCGACCTCGCGCACCGACACGCCCAGTTGTGCAGCCTCACCTCGCCAATGGGCGACAGCGCGCGCGACCTGCCGGGCAATGTCTTTCGCCTCTTCCTGCTTGAGACCGTAGTAGTCGGCCGTGCGGAGCGCCAGATCGATGGAAGCCGTCGGATCATCCATGTCGATAGCCGTGGAGAGGACCCGCGGGCGGATGTCCACGGGGACGGGATTGAGGTCGTGGGCGGGCGGCAATCTCCAGGTAGGAGTGTTGCTCGTTGTCGTTCGCGCCCAACATGCTCATGGCGGACAGGAACGGGATGCGCACGCTACCGGCTCGGTCGAAGCGGCGGATGAGAATGACATGCTTGCCGCCGATGAGCTCAACACGCCAATCCGGCACGACGATCCCCGCCTTCCGAGCAAGTGACAGGGCAACGCCCTCCCACAAGACCACCTTGATATCGTCCTGCCTGTGCGGGAACTTGGCCAGCGTCAAGTGTCCATGATGGTCGAGGACGGACGCCTTGGGACGCGCACCGCCCAAGGATGAGCCGGGCACGATCAGGAGCCGCAGGTCTTCGTCGTCCTCTTCCTCGTTGGCGACCCGCTCGGCCGCGGACAGGAGAAGGGGGAGTTCGATCAGCGGCGGAATCCGCATGCCATTTTCCGGGGCCAGAAACGCCCCGTCCGGCTCGGCCTTGAACCGCAAAGCTCCCTGACGTGCCGAATCGTCAACAAGCAGCAGAAAGTCGGCCTCGAAGAGCGTTCGGGGCGTCTGCCCTTCCCGCTCAGCGCGGCGGCGTTCGACGCGGCGCATGAGCACACGCCCCCAACGGTCGGGGGCGGAGTCACCCATCGCACCAAAAAGCGCCTTCTCCGGCGGCGTATGGAATGGTCCCGGCGCAAGCGTCAACGCGGGCTCCAGCGCAAAGCGCTCGGGGTGCTCAAGCCATGAGGGATCGTACTCGAAGCTTGCGCTCTCGCGCCCCTTGCGGATGCGCGACCATAATCGGCCGACGAGAACCGGTTCCCCTTGAAGGTCGAAGTAGACAAACACCTCGCGGTCCATCATCCGTGCCCCTTCGGCTTCCGCGGGCTGCGGATGCGCTGCCGCAGCAATTCTCCTTCCAGGCTGAGTCCGATGGCGTCATGCCTGGGATCGGCGAGGTCGGCCAAACGCTCGGTCATGCCAAGGACAAAGAGCACCGTGGGGTAGATGCCCAAGCCGACGCCGGGGTCGCCCTTCTCGACCTTGGTGAGGGTCACGCGGCTGATGAGCGAGCGCTCGGCCATGATCGTCGTCGGGATTCTCCGGCGGCGGCGCGCATCACGGATGTCCGCGCCCAGTTTCCTGAGGGCGCGGCGTACCGGGATGGGCAAGGCGGACTCAGATTTCGCGCTCATAATGCTCAGTATCGAAAGCCAAGGCAAAACCCACAATGGGCCAAATCACCTTGTACCTGGACGGCGCGACCCAGGCTTTGGTCGAGCAGGCCGCCAATGCCACTGGGGTGTCCAAAAGCCGCTGGGTCGCAGACATCATCCGAACCTATGCTTCGCACGATTGGCCCCAGGACTGTCTGGCTCTGGCCGGGCGTTTTGCGGACTTTCCTTTGCGCGAGGATGCTCCGGCCACGCAGGGTGTAGACGTGCCGCGGCATGGTTTCTGATCGCACACCATGCTGATTCTGGACAGCAATACGATCAGTGATTACTTTCGGGGTGATCCGCAAGTCGTGCCCCGTCTGCAGGCGCTCCATCCTGTGGATGTGGGGGTGCCAGCCATCGTGGAATACGAATTGCGCTGCGGTTTGCTGCGCCTGCCGGAGGAGGCCGCCGCGCCCCGGTTGATGGCGCTGGCGCAGTTGCGCTCTCTACCGGTTGCTTGGGCGTCGAACCACCCCACAAGCCCAGCCTTCGCAGATCTGTCGCAGGCGCCCAGCGACGACAACTAAGCAGTCGTTGTGCTTCTAAAGATGCGCGCTGCTTCGGCGTCGATGCGGACGCCGACCGCCTCGCCCCGTGCCGGGGCCGGGCCTGCTGCGCTGCGATGCTCCATCAGCAAATGCTGACCGTCGGCGAGTCGAATGTCGACGTGGACGAACGGCCCCTGATAAGACAGCTCGTCCACCGTTCCGGACAGCGATTGCGGCGTCCCGGCGGAGGTCCAGGTCAGCCCCTCAGGTCGCAGCATGAGCGTGCAAGGGAGATTCGTGCCCAGCCCGGTATCGCAACGGCTCGCCGGTACGGTGATCTCCTCTCCGCCGGGCGCCACGAATTGATGATCGCCATCCGGGGCAATCGAGCTCAACCGCCCCGACAAAAAGCTCGCCTGCCCGATGAACTCCGCCACGAATCGGGATGCAGGCCGTTCGTAGATATCTGCGGAACGCCCGACTTGCACAACGCTGCCGCCATCCATCACCGCGATTCGGTCGGCAATCGCCATGGCTTCCTGCTGATCGTGTGTGACAAAGATCGAGGTCAGTCCGAGGCTGTGCTGAATCCGCCTGAGTTCAACCCGGGTGCTTTCGCGAAGTTTCGCATCGAGATTCGAAAACGGTTCGTCCAACAGCAGCACGGTGGGATTGATGACCAGCGCCCTCGCCACAGCGACGCGCTGTTGTTGACCGCCGGAGAGTCGCTGCGGAAGTCGATCCTCAAGCCCCTCCAGCCGCATCATCGAGACCATCTCGCTCACCCGACTGCGAATCAGCCCTCGAGCAAGGCCTCGCCTAGCCAAGCCGAACGCGATGTTCTCGGCCACGGTGAGGTGCGGAAACAGCGCGTAGTTCTGAAACACCATTCCCGTGTCCCTTCGGTAGGGAGGCAATCGCGTGATGTCACGGCCTTGTACATGGATTCGGCCCGAGGTGGGTTCGACAAAGCCTGCAATCATTCTGAGGGTGGTTGTTTTCCCGCACCCCGAGGGGCCGAGCAGCGCGACCAGTTCACCCTTTGCGATCGACAGGCTGACCTCATGCACGGCGACCGTAGCGCCGTAATGTTTGCAAAGCGCATCGAGTCTGATTTCCGCTTCGGCTGTCATTGCGAGGCATTCCGGTTGAGCCATTGAAGAATCAGGAGCAATGCCGTGCCCAGCAGTACAAGCAATCCAGATACGGCAGCAACGGTGGGTTCGAATCCGAGTTGTACCGCTGAATAGATCGTGACCGGCAAAGTCGGACGCGCCGGATCTGCAAGGAACAGAGCCAGCACCAGCTCATCGAACGAGGTGATGAAGGCCATGGTTGCCGCAGCGGCAATTCCGGGCCGCACGACGGGCAGCATCACCAGTACGAACGCATGCAGAGGCCTTGCGCCCAAATTGGCGGCCGCCTCTTCCAGCGATCGGTCAAAGCGTCTGAATACGGGCAGACACACCCGGATCACATAGGGCACGCACAACACCAGATGGGCAGCAATCAAGCGAGGCGTGCCCGCGACAAAGCCCATTCGGTTGAACCACAACGCGAGGCCAAGGGCCAGCACCAGCGTGGGCAGGATCAGTGGGGACAGGAAAAGCGCTTCAAGCGCGCGAGCCCCGGGGAACGCATGACGAGAAAGCGCATAGGCTGCAGGAACGCCGGTGAGTGTCGCTATGACGGTCACCCACCCGGCGATCCAAAGGCTGTTCAGGAAGCTATCGACATAGCGGCTGTCGGCCAGGGCCGCTTGGTACCACTTGAGTGTCAATCCTTTGGGAGGAAAACTGAGATAGCCCGTCTCACCAAGCGGGGCGATGAGCACGACGGCGATCGGGATGATCAGATAGAGCAGGGCGGTCACCGATAGCAGCGCGATGGTCGCGCCGAAGGGCGTACGCAGGGAGTTCATGAGGCGGTCGGCCGGTCATGACGGCCACGGTCGACCAACACGGCGTAGGCGGCCGATACGGCAAGCACTGCGCAGAGAAGGACTGTGGCAAGTGCCGATGCAAACGGCCAGTCCAGCAGTTCGAGCGCCGTTTCGTAAATCGCCGTGGCCATCATGTTGGCTCGGGCGCCGCCCACCAGGCTTGGGGTTGCGAAGGCGCTGATCGTGAGCGCAAAGACCAACAGGGAGCCGGCGACAATGCCGGCCCGAGCGAGCGGCAGCGTCACCAAAAAGAAGGTCGCAGTGGGGCGGGCACCCAGGGTCATGGCCGCGCTCTCAAGGCCTGGGTCGATCGAGCGGAAAACGCCGTACAGAGTGAGTACCATGAGTGGCAGTAGGACCTGAGCCAGCGCGATGGTCACGCCAAGCAGCGTGTACATCAGCTGCGTCGGACCATCCACCAAGCCCACAGCCATCAGAAGCTGGCTGACCGGACCATTACGAAAAAAAAGCACCATCCAACCAAAAGATCGGACTACTGCACTGATCAGCAGCGGAAAGGTCGTGACCATGACCAGAAAGCCCGCCCAGCGGGACTGCATGCGAGCAAGCCAATAGGCGAGCGGCACCCCGAAGAGGAGCGTAATCAAGGTCACACCGAGACCCGCCAGCAAGGTCCGCCCCATCAGAAAAGCGTAGTAACCGTCTTCGGTCATACGCTGATAGTGGGCTAACCCAGGGCTGCCATCGACGATCAGACTGCCGCCCAGCAGCCTGACCTGCGGTATGACGAACAGAACCAGATAAGCGAGTAGACAGGGCGCAAGGAGCGCGATGACGACCCACTGGACGCGGCTTTGGGCGCGTCCGACTCCGATTCCTTGCATCAGTGTTCGCTCAGCGGGCGATCTGCCGATTCCACCGATCGGTCCAGGCGGGTCGTTGCTGGTTGATCAGATCCCGGTCAAGGAGGGCCAGTCGATCAACAGCCGGCACTTGCGCGGCCAACTCGGCGGGCAGCCTGGTATCGGGATTCGAGGGCGTCCATCGCATGGTATCCGCAATGGCAATCTGAGATTCGGGCGTGAGCATCTGATTGATGACACCACTTGCAATGTCGGCGTTGGTCGCACCCTTCGCAATACAAGCTGTGATGAACACAGCGGGACTGCCTTCCTCGGGCGAGGCGAACGCGACGGGCAGTCCTGCCTGCTGCATCTTGTAAGCGTTGCCCGTGTCGTAGGGCATGATCCAGATGTCGTTTTGGCCGAATAACGTGGGCAGATCGGAAGCCGCCCGAAAAATCACCTGGTCCTTGATCTTGGCTAGGGCCGCAAAACCCGGGTCGATGTTCTTTTCGCTTCCACCATGGGCGCGCGCGAGCATCACGAGCAGATCCATGCCATAGCCATTGGTGATCGCCGGAAAGGCCACGTGGCCGCGGTATTCGGGCCTGAGCAGATCCTTGTAGCTGCGGGGCGGTTGCTTGATCTTGTCGGTCCGATAGAGCAGGCCCTCGGCAATCACCGCCCAGGTCACCCAATGGCTGTCCGGATCCTTGAGGCCCGCAGGGATTTTTGAAAGCAGGGGCACGTTGCTCATCGGCTGGGAGAGTCCCGTCGATTTCGCGGTGGCCTCCTGCCCGCCTGAAAACTGGTACATGTCGAGTTGAGGCCGGCCCGCTTCGGTCTTCATGCGAGCAAGCGCCGCCGCTGACTGCATCGGCACCTGCGTGGCCTTGGCGCCACTCGCCTTCTGGAAGGGATCGAAGATCGCCTTTTGGATAATGTCCATTGTTGAGCCGCCAAACCCTGACGACAAGACCTGTCGTCCCTGAAAGGTCTGCGCCTGGGCGTTGGGCAGGGTCGTAACGACGCTCGCAGCAGAAGCGCTTAGAACAAAGCGGCGACGGGAGCGACTCAGCGCATATCGGTCAGTCATGGTGAACTCTGATTGAAGTGGAATGGACAGGCTTGATGGAGCGCGCACTCAGGCTGGCTCAAAGCCCTTCGTTTCGACGATCTCGAAGCACTGATCGCCGTTGTAGATCGGCATATGCGGACGCCTCACCGAACCGATCCAGGCGCGCTCCACGGGGCAGGTAATTTCATGGACCGTGTCGCCGAAAAGGTTCATGATCCGGCCGATGACCTGACCACCCGTCACGTCATCACCGGGACCGACCACTGGCAGAAAAAATCCGCCATCGCGCGCCTTGACGTAAATGGCATCTCCACCCAGACGATAGCGAGGCAGACGCGGCGGCTCGCCGGGCAACATACCAAGCGCCTTGCACACATTGAAAATGCCGGCGGTCTGGCGGTTCAGGTCTTCATCGGTGACGCGCGATCCACCGCCGCTTTCCACGATCAGTGCCGGTTTTCCCCGGCGGGTGAAGTGCGTGAAATGGCAGCCCGAGAGTGTGTCCTCCAGTGAGTTCCAGATGTTGGGCGCACCCGTGGCTCGGGCAAGTCGCTCCGACTCGCGGCCGGCTTGGCTACCATCGTTGTGAAAGAGCGTGTAGTGCGCGGTAATCGTCAGGTCGCCTCCTGAGTGGAGATCGAGCAGTACGTCCCCGTAGGCAAGCGAGGTTTCAAGGAGCGTGTCCGCCAATTGCAGGGTGAAGTGCCCTGCCGGGTCTCCGGGGAAGACCCGGTTCAGGTTGTAGCCGTCCTGAGGCGTCAGGCGGTTGTAGCCTCTGAAGCCCAGAGGGTTGGCAACCATCAAAGCGACGACCGTTCCGCTCAGTGACGAAATATCGAGTTCTCGCAGGAACCTGAGAATCGCGAGCTGCCCCACCACCTCAGGCCCATGAATGCCGGCTTGCACCCAAAGGGTGGGGCCCGAACGATGCCCCTGCGCAATCATCAGAGGCGATGTGATGTCGCCGTCCGGATAAGCACCTAGCCGCAGGTGGCCACGCGCAATCTCCCCGGGCTTGGCCGAGGTTGTACCGATCTTCATCATGTCACCCCCTGAGCGCCCGATGACCACCGACGCATGTTCAGGGTCTCAGAGCGCAACGTTTTTCTTGATTATAGTCCCAATGCGCTCTCCCCACCAAAACAAAACGACCCGCTTTCGCGGGTCTGTTTTGGCGGAGAGAGGTCCGCTCTGCAACTGTGTTATCGCGTATCGTTGCATTGAATTTCCCTCATTTTCTCCTCAAGTGACTGACACATAGCCCTATCCCAGATGCACTAATTGCCCGTGTCCAAACCGGGCGCGCGCCAGGTGAAATTGCCATCCGGTGACGTATCACCGGCTTTACTGCTGCCACGGCGAATCACCGTAGCGTTTTTGCCAGGAGCATCCCGCATTTCACGTCTCGCACCCGGCAACTTCGAACGGGCGCCTCAGCCCGTTCGAACGGCACCCTCACCCCCTCATCCCCTCCTTCTTCAGCACCGCATTCAGCCAGCTTGCGGTCAGCTTTTCCTGAAGGGCGTTTTGGGTGAGGCGCTGGCCGAGTGCCTGGAAGTCGACGCGGTCGAGCAGCTGGTCCTGGTTGTAGCAGGAGAACACGTAGGTGATCTTGCCGGTCTCGGGGTCACGGTGCGGCTGCAGGCACTGCGCGCAGATCTCCTTCATCATGCACTGCATCGGTGAGTTGATCGAGCCGAATGCCAGGTGACCGGACTTGAGTAGCGGGGCGAGCACGCCGTGTCTCGCGCGGGCGACCGCCGCCATCATGCGGTCCGAACCGATCGCGATCAGCCGGTCGGCGTCCTGCATGCGCGGCATGCCGGGCAACTGCCCGCCGGGACCATCGAGCGCGCCGCTGCCGTAGCTGCGCATCGCCTCGACGATATTGCCCACGAAGGTCCGGTCCTGCGGACGCGTCGGCGTGAAGCCCGGCTCCTCGTCGCAGCACCACACCACCACATCCGCCGCCGCCTCGATCTCGGCCACCTTGTAGCGGTCGATCATCTTCTTGTAGCCGGCGAAGTAGAGCACTTTGGACCCGCGCGCCCGGAAGGCCGCGCCAATCGAGAACAACACCGCATTGCCCAGGCCACCGCCCACCAGCACCACCGTCTCGTTGCTCTCGATCTCGGTCGGCGCCCCGGTCGGGCCCATCAGCAGGATCGGCTCGCCCGGCTTGAGCAGCGCGCACAGATCCGACGAGCCGCCCATCTCCAGCACGATCGTCGACACCAGACCCGCTTCGCGATCCACCCACGCGCCGGTCAGCGCCAGCCCTTCCATGACGAGGCGCGTGCGCGCGCCCTGAAGCTCGGCGACAGGCGCCAGCGCCTCGAAATTCTGCAGTCGGTAAAACTGACCCGGCTCGAAGCGGCGCGCCGCCATCGGCGCATGCACGACCACCTCGACGATCGTCGGCGTCAGCCGCACGACGCGCTCGATGCGCGCGCGCAGCAGATGATTCATCCGATCGCTGAACGCAGCGGGGCTGCTCGCGCTCGCCGGCGCCCTGCGGGTGAGCACCCGCGACACCACCGGATAGCCTTGCTTGGCCGACCCCATCGCCTTGACGACGTTGCCGAAATAGCTGGGGTGCAGATCGCCGAAGAACGAGATCATCCGACCATCTTCGCCGCGCGACAGCAGGACCTGGGCTTGCTCGGGCTTGCTGGTCGCAAACTCGGGCTTGACCGGCTCGCCGGCCTCGTCGATCGCCTTGAAGTACTTGCCATCGAGCGAAAAGTGCACCGCGTCCTCGCGCGCCAGCACGGTATTGGGCTGGGTGCCGGCGGCGACAAACACTGTGCGGGCCGGCCAGGTGACGGTGGCGCCTTCGCCCTCGGCATCCGACCAGCGACCCTCGTCGCTCCTCAGCTGGCGGGCAAGCGTGATCGCGCGCACCGCACCCTTGTCATCGACATCGATCGCGCGCGGATCCAGGCATTCGGCAAACTGGATGCCTTCCTCCAGCGCCTTTTCCACTTCCTCGTGGTTCAGCGTGTAGGACGGGCTGTCGACCATGCGCTTGCGGTAGGCGAGCGTGACACCGCCCCACTGCTGCAGCATCTCGGCAAGGCGTGGCGCGCGACCCTCTTCGCGGGCAAGCGCGCGCTCGGCGCGGATCGCGCGGGCATGCGCCAGGAACTCGTCGGCGACCTCGCGCTCCTCGTCGCTCCAGCGGGCGCGCAGCACCGGCTCGCCAAGGAGGCGCGACAGGATCTCGTGACGATCGAGGAATTTTTCGACCTGGACGACGTAGTAGGCGAGCGATTCGGTGGCGGTGTCGACCGCGGTCAGGCCGCCACCGATCACCACCACCGGCAGCCGGATCTGCATGTTGGCGAGCGAATCGGCCTTGGCCGCGCCGGTCAACTGCAGCGCCATCAGGAAGTCGCTCGCGGTGCGAACGCCGCGCGCGAGCCCGTTCGGAATGTCGAGCACCGTCGGACGCCCCGCGCCCATCGCGAGCGCGATGTGGTCGAAGCCGAGCGCCCAGGCATCGTCGACCGTCAGCGTGCCGCCCAGCCGCACGCCGCCCATCAGCGTGAATCGCGCCCGGCGCTCGAGCAGCAGCCGGATCACCTTGAGGAAGTTCTTGTTCCAGCGGACGGTGATGCCGTACTCGGCGACGCCGCCAAATCCCGCCATCAGCCGGTCATCGAGCGACTCGTAGAGGGTGGTGACGTCTTCGATCGGCTCGAAGCCGACGCGGGTACCGTGCACGTCCACGCCCGAGATCGAGGCGGGGAGCGGCTCGATCTTGAGCCCGTCGATGCCGACCACCGTGTGGCCGTCGTTCATCAGATGGTGGGCGAGCGTGAAGCCGGCCGGACCCATGCCGGCCACCAGCACCTTGTAGCCGCTGTCCGGACGGGGCAGGGGGCGACGCAGGTCCAGCGGATTCCAGCGGGTGAGCAGCGAATAGATCTCGAATCCCCAGGGCAGCTCGAGCACGTCCTTGAGCGTCCGGGTCTCGACCTGGGGAATGTCGACCGGGGTCTGCTTCTGGTAGATGCAGGCCTTCATGCAGTCGTTGCAGATCCGGTGCCCGGTGGCTGCGGCCATCGGGTTGTCGATCGTGATGATCGCGAGTGCGCCGATCGAGTGTCCCTGCGCCTTGGCGATCTGGAACTCGGAGATTCGCTCCTCGAGCGGGCAGCCGGCGAGCTTCACGCCGAACACGGTCTTTTTGTAGACGGTGCGACCCTGCGCGTCCGGCTTGTCCTTCAGGCCCCTGGAGCAGGAGTCCTTGCCCTGGTTGTGGCAGCCGATGCAGTAGTTGGCCTGATCCAGCGCGCCGCGCAGGTCGGTGCCCTCGTCGGTCAGCGCAAAGCCCTCGCGACGCCGGATGTGCTCGGGCGCGATGGTGAAGACCTGAACGCCTTCGCGGGTGTCGCTTCGAGCATGGTTCAGCAGCGCCCAGGGATCGATCTTGCCGGGCTGACGGAAGATCACGTCACCGTGATGTCGGGCCTGCCCCTCGGGGGTCTGCACCGCCCAGGCGCAGTAGCGCATCGCAAGCTCGACGCGCTCGGCCTCGCCCGCTTCCTGCCAGCCGAGCAGTGCCCGCGAGAACACCAGCTCATCGAAGGCCTGGCCGATCCACTGTTCGATCTGCCCACGCGCCGCGGCCGCGTCAAAGCCCTCGAGTTCCTCGGGCTTGACCTTGAGCATCGCCTGACGTTTGACGAATTTCCACTTGACCTGATAGAGCGGCTCGAGATCGTGGTGCCGCGCCTTGAGGTCGGCGAGCGCCTCGCCGATGCCGAAGAGCTCCGCCACGAAGGCGTCGACCCGCGGCGCGAGATCGATCAGCAGCGTGGCCTCGTCCTTGTTCGACGGCGGATTGCCCTCGGACACAGCACGGCGGGCGTCCGTCAGCCGCCCGGCCAGCGCCGGATCATGCGCCCCGAGCCGGTCCAAGAACAATGCGTC
>JBIKTA010000333.1:0-3945 GCA_044348315.1 Burkholderiaceae bacterium
GTTCAGGAAGCTGACCGTGCCGGCGCGGTATTGATCGAGTACCAGCTCCAGCGCGCGGCGCGCAGCGACCAGGCTCTCGGATTGGAGGGCGACCTGGCGCTCGAGTGCGGAGACCTGAACCAGACTGTCCTCGACTTCCTGCATTGCGACCAGCACGAGCTGACGGTACTGCGCACTCGCCTGGTCGAGGCTCGCGACGGCGCTGTCAACGCCCGCTCGGCGCGCGCCGCCGTCGAGAATCGCCAGCGCCATCCGGGGACCCAGTGCCCAAGCGAGATTCGGCGATGAAAACAGATCTCCAAGGTCTGTGGCGCGAAGATTGACATTGGCTGTGAGTGATACCGTTGGAAAGAAGGCTGAGGATGCGACACCGATCCGTGCGTTCGCCGCCGCGACCCTGCGTTCGGCTGCGGCGATATCCGGACGTCTCTCGAGCAAGCGGGCCGGGATGATCTCAGGAATGGCAGGCGGTTCAGGCAGTCGGGCCGCCACTGCGATCTCGACCTGGCTGGGGGTGCGCCCGGTGAGCGTCGCAATGGCATGCTCGAGCACTCGGCGCGCGGCTCTCACTTCCTCGAGCTGGGCCTGAGATGATCTCAGCTGAGTTTGGGCCTGGGCGACGTCAGCGGCCGAGACCACGCCCGCGCGGAACCGAT
Source organism: Burkholderiaceae bacterium (assembly GCA_044348315.1). Lineage (GTDB taxonomy): Bacteria > Pseudomonadota > Gammaproteobacteria > Burkholderiales > Burkholderiaceae_E > SYIM01. The sequence continues at coordinate 657 of JBIKTA010000333.1, forward strand.
CCTCGGTCAGCTGCAGCAGTCGCTGATAGGCGCTCACAGCGTTTTCGAGCAGCCCCGTCTGCAGCTCGGCTGCGCGCAGCGAAAAATAAGTCTGTGTGAGGGTCGCCTGGAGCGAAAGCCGCACGGCCGCGAGGTCAAAGGCACTCGCCTGGGCTTGAGCCTCCGTTGCGCTGATCGTCTGCCCGATCCGCCCCCAGAGATCGATCTCCCACTGCGTGCTGAGTTCGGGGCCGATCGTGGTCGTGGTCGAGCCGCCGGCGCTTCGACTGCGGTTGGCAGTAAGGCCGGCACTCAGGGGCGTGGTGAGCGCTGAGCGGCTGGCTGCGAGTGCTGCGAGTGCGACCCGGTATTGCGCTTGGGCGGCGCGAAGGTTCTGGTTGCCGGACTCGAGCGCATTGTGCAGCCGGTCCAGTTCGTCCTCGGCAAAGACCTGCCACCAGCGGGCAGGCACCGTCTGGCCGGGGCGGGCGGGGGCAAAGAGCGCGCTTTCTCGAAAGCGCTCGGGGAGGTCAACCGTGGGCACCTGATAGGGCGGGGGCGTCGAACAACCGGCTGCGAGGAGCGCGAGGACTGCGATCAGGCCGATCGCCATCGAGCGGTGGGCGAGCGGCACGGCCGCAGGGGCTTGGGTCGAAGTCAGCGGTCCGGGCCGCATGCGTCGCACCAGAGCTTGGCTGGCGCTCCTGAGCCGATCCACCAGCACATAGACGACCGGGGTCGTATAGAGGGTCATCAACTGGCTCAGAAGCAGCCCGCCGACGATAGCGATCCCCAAGGGCTGGCGCAGTTCGGCGCCGTCGCCCGTGCCGAGCGCGAGCGGCACGGCGCCCAGGATCGCGGCGACCGTCGTCATGAGAATCGGGCGCAGCCGCACCCGGGCCGCCGCGTAGATGGCCGCCGCTGCACTGAGGCCTGTGCGGCGTTGTCGGTCGATTGCAAAGTCGATCATCATGATGGCGTTCTTCTTGACGATACCGATCAGCAGGATCACCGCAATCAGTGCGATGACCGAGAATTCGGTGTTGAACCACTTCAGGGCAATCAAGGCGCCCACACCCGCCGAGGGCAGGGTGGACAGGATGGTGATCGGGTGGATGAGGCTTTCGTACAGGATGCCCAGCACCAGGTAAATGGTGACGAGTGCGGCGAGAATCAGCAGCGGCTGCGTCGACATGGATTGAGCGAAGGCACCGGCCGTGCCCTGGAAGGTGCCCCGGATCGAAACGGGCACGCCGATCCGCTCGATGGCGATGCGGATCGACTCGCTCGCCTCGGAGAGCGAGACGCCTTCGGCGAGGTTGAAGCTGATCGTGGTGGCGGGCGTGCCCGATTGGTGCGCGACCGAAAGGGGCGCAGCGCTCTCCTCGATGCGCGCGAAATCCGTAAGCGGTATGAGCTTGCCGGTGTTGGAAATGAACTGCAGGCTGCGCAGCGTCTCCGGGCTCTCGAGAAACTCGGGCAACAGCTCAAGCACGATCCGATACTGGTTGAGCGGGTTGTAGATCACGCCGATCTGGCGCTGCGCGAAGGCATTGTTGAGCGTGGCATCGATCGCCCTGACGGACAGCCCCAGTCGTGCGATCGCCTCGCGATCGAGCACCAGGGAGGTCTGCCGACCTCGGTCCTGGACATCGCTGTCCACATCGACGATCTCGGGCAGCGTGGCCATGGCGCGACGGATCGCGCCCGACCAGGTGCGTAATTCCTCGAGTTCGTCGGTTTGCAGCGTGAACTGGTATTGAGAGCTGGCCTGCCTGCCGCCCACCCGGATGTCCTGCACCGGCACCATGAAGAGCGTTGCGCCCGGCTCTCGGGCGAGCTTCGCCCTCAGCCTTGCCACGACGCGCGCGGCCGACTCTTTTCGCTCATCGAGCGGCTTGAGCGCCATGAACATCTGCGCCGAGTTGCGGGTGCTCCCTCCCGTAAAGCCGGTCACGGATTCGACGGCCGGGTCGGCGCGGACGATCTCCAGAAAGCGCTCCAGCCGCTGCTGCATGGCCTGGAAGGAGGTGGCCTGATCGGCGCGGATGAAGCCCACGATTCGTCCGGTGTCCTGCTGAGGGAAGAAGCCCTTGGGAATGGTGCGATACAGCTGGATGTTCAAGGCAATGACCGCCAGGAGTGCGAGCAGCACCACCGGCTGCCAGCGCAGCGCCCAGGCAAGCGATCGCCGGTAGCCGGCGAGGAGCAGCCGGTTCAAGCCTCCGAAGAGGCGTTCAGCGATGCCACGTCTGCGTTCGTGTCGAGGCGGCGGGCGTTTCAAAAGCAGCGCGCACATCATCGGCGTGGTGGTGAGTGAAATCACCATCGAGATCAGGATCGCGACCGAGAGCACGATGGCGAACTCGCGAAAGAGCCGGCCGACGATGCCGCCCATGAGCAGGATCGGGATGAATACGGCGATCAGGGAGAGGCTGATCGAGATTACGGTAAAGCCGATCTCGCGTGAGCCGTCGATCGCGGCGCGCAGTACCGACTTGCCGCGCTCGATGTGGCGAGAAATGTTCTCCAGCACGACGATGGCGTCATCGACCACGAATCCGGTCGCCACGGTGAGCGCCATCAGCGACAGATTGTCCAGACTGAAGCCCGCCAGGTACATCACGCCAAAGGTGCCGGCCAGCGACACCGGCACGGCCACACTCGGGATGAGCGCGGCCCGGAAATTTCGCAGAAAAAGGAAAACGACCATGATCACGAGACCGATCGAGATCGCCAGCGCCCGCTGGATCTCGCGTAGCGATGCCCGGATGGTGGGCGTTCGATCCGACATCACTTGCAGGTCGATGGCCGCAGGAACCGAGGCCTGCAGCTGCGGCAGCAGCGCCCGCACCCGGTCGACTGCATCGATGATGTTGGCGCCCGGCTGCTTGTAGAGCATCAGGAGGATTGCAGGTCGGCCGTTCGCCACGCCGTGATTGCGCACATCCTGAACCGAGTCGCTCACCTGTGCGACGTCCGAGAGCGTGATCGCGCGACCACTGGCATAGCGGATGATCAGCGGCGCATAGTCCGCGGCGGTGAAGGCCTGATCGTTGGCGCTGATTTGCCACTGCTGCTGGGCATCGTCGATGCTGCCCTTGGGCCGATTGCCATGGCTCGCTACGATCGAAAGCCGCAGGTCCTCGAGCGAGAGGCCGTGAGCGGCCAGGCGATTGGGGTCGACCTGGACTCGCACCGCAGGCAGGGCGCCGCCGCCAATGACCACGTTTCCGATGCCTTCGACCTGAGCAAGGCTCTGCGCGAGTACGGTCGAGGCCGCGTCATACATCTGGCCTCTCGACAGGAT
>JBIKTA010000334.1:0-3942 GCA_044348315.1 Burkholderiaceae bacterium
CCAAGCGTGACGATGAAGGCACCGATCAGTCTCGCGCCGGGCAGGTCCATGCCCTCCGCGAAGACTCCGCCCATCACGGCCAGAGAGACAGAAGGCCTTTCAGGGTCGAATCCGTCGATAAAGCGGATCCGATCGGCTTCGGTCATTGCGCGGCGCTGACTGCGCAGCGGCACCTCCGGGAAGTCGGTCCCGAGCACGCTTTCGATCAGGGCAAGGTGGTCGAAGCTGCTGAAAAACGCGATGTAGCAACCGGGTTCGCCTTGATACTGACGGGCGATCACTGCGGCGATGGCGCTTGCCGATTTTCGTCGCTCGCCGAGCCGGGTCGAGAGCGCGATCGTGCGCACCTTGAGCCGAGAGGGGTCGAATGGCGATGCGAGTGCGAGGTTTCGATGCGGCCGGCTCCAGCCCAGCATGGCATGGTCGAATGTTTCGGGATGAAGTGTCGCCGAGAACATCACGACCGACTGCGCGGCCTCGATCCGCTCGCGAACGAAGGGCGCGGGGATCACGTTGTGCAAGCTGATCCTGAGATCGGCGGGCGCGCCTGCATCCCGCTCCCGCGCCTGTTTGACGCCAGGAGCGTCTTCGCGTTCGCCCAGGCTGAGCTCGAAGAGGCTGTGCTCCGAGAATTGCTCGGCAAGCGCGGCGAAGGACAGGCAGCGGAAGTACAGTTGCAGCAGGTCTGCAGAGATCTCTGCCCCCTCTTCGAGTTGCACGCCGATTTGCCGGGTGAGGCGATTAAGCGTGCGCAACAGCCCGCGCGGCGGCTCCTTGAGTGTCAGTGACGATCGGCTCCCGCCGATTCCTGTGGCGAGTTCCAGCCCGTCCCATTGATCGATGACCCGGTCGATGGGCAGGCCGGGGCGGCGCGCTGCGATGAAGGACTGCCTGGACAGCGTGTCGCTGTACATCGCACGGCTGCGTTCGACCAGATGATGGGCCTCGTCAATCAGCAGTGTCACCCGCCACTGGTGCTCGCGAGCGAGGCCAGACAGCAAGGCGTGACGGTCAAACCAGTAATTGCAGTCCCCGATCACGAGATCGACGTAGGGCAGGATCTCGATGGCCAGGTAGTAGGGGCAGATACCGTGATGAAGCGCAATCGAGCGTATCGTCTCGCGGTCGAGCAGTTCTGCGGCGACCGCTGCCTCACGCGCGCCGGGCAGCCGGTCATGAAATCCGCGGGCAAGCGGGCATGAGTCGCCATGGCAGGCCCGGTCCGGGTGCTCGCAGGCCCGCTCGCGCGCGACGAGTTCCAGCACCCTCAAGGCGGTGCTGCCCGGTGGGGTCGGGTCAATCAGTTTTCGCATCGCGGCCACCGCGTTCTGCCGCCCCGTGCCCTTGGCGGTGAGGTAGTAGATTCGGTCGGTCCGAGTCACAGGTGCCGCGCGAAGCGCGGGGTAGAGTACGCCCAGCGTCTTGCCGATTCCGGTGGGGGCCTGGGCTCGCAGCAGTGCACCCGCCTGCACGGTCTGATAGACGGCTGCTGCGAGATCGCGCTGGCCGAGCCGAAACGCACCGAGCGGCCAGGCGAGTGCAGACAGATGACGATCGCGCTCAGCCCGGTGAATCATTTCCTGGCGAGCCCATTGTGCGAAGGTGCCGCATCGCGAATCGAGTTGCGCAAGTAGGCTCCGCGCGTCGCAGTCCTCGCTCTCCCGATGCTCAGTCTCACTCAGCAGATCGAAATGGATCAACGTGAGGCGGATCCCAGGCAGCCCGCGCGAAGCGCAGAGCATGGCCCCATAGGCGTGGAGTTGGGCGCGATGCTGGCTTCGGTTTGCGTTCGAGCGGCTCCTGGGTGGGCCCAGACAGGTCTTCACCTCTTCGAGTTCGTTCGAGGCCGGATCATAGATGTCGGCTCGGCCGACCACGTGCACCGGTCCATGACGATATTCGAGGGGGACTTCGATCTCGTGCCCTGGGCCGCGTCGTCGGGCCACGAACTGGTGTCCGGCAATGCCCTGCCGGGCGCTGGGCGAGGCGGCGAATCGCCGATCAAGGTCGCCTGAGCGGCCCGTGAATTCGCAGAGCGCACGGACAGACACCCGGTAGGCGGAATTCGTTTCGTCCAGGGTGGGTTTGGCATGGGGTGCCGAACCCGGTAGGCTCGCATCCATCGATAGTCAGTCAGAACGGTCCGGCTGGGCCGGGTGAGGGCATTTTCAGATGTTTCAGGATCCTAATCGAATCGGGCTGCCGCCCGGGCCGCTTCATTCGCGCCGGGCATGGCTGCAGCGGGCTGCAGGCTCTGGTTTGGCATGGGCATCGTCTCTTCTTTGGGCCAGTCGCCCTCTTCAAACCGCCGCCTCTCAAACTGCACCGGGAAACGATTCGCGGCGGCCGGCGGAGGACGATCGGCCACCGCGTCGCGGCCAGCCTGGCAAGGACGTGATGTGGCTGCCGACACCCGATGAATTGCTGTTCAGGCTGTTCGATGCGGCCGGTATCACCCGCGAGGATCTGGTCTATGACCTCGGCGCCGGAGATGGTCGTGTCGCGATTGCGGCGGCAAGACGGCATGGGGCGCGGGCGGTGGGGATCGAATACGACGCGCAGCTTGCCCGGCATGCCCAGCGAAACGTCGAGCGTGCAGGTCTTTCCGAGCGGGTGAGAATCGTCCAGGGCGATATTTTCCAGCTGGACTTTTCTGCGGCGACAGTGCTCACGCTCTATCTGCTTGAGGAGCTCAATCAGCAGTTGCGGCCCACGGTGTTGGCGATGCGTCCGGGCACCCGGGTGGTTTCGAACACTTTTTCCATGGGTGACTGGGAGCCGGACGCGGTCATTCAGGTCGAACAGCACACGGGCTACTTCTGGCGGGTGCCTGCTCGAGTCGCCGGCAGATGGCGGCTCGAGTGGCCGCAGATGGGTCCGCCCGCCACCCTCACGCTCAGTCAACGCTACCAGCGTCTGATGGGCACGATCGAGTTCGCCGGGCGCGCTCAGCCCCTCTTCGGTCCCGAGGTCGATGGCGCGCAGCTGAGTTTCAGGTTTATTGACGAGTCGGGACTGCTCCGTGCTGTGCGGGTGCAGGTCTCGGGCGAAGCGTTCGAGGGCATCGTCGTACCGCCTTACGGGATGGTCGACGGTTCGCCATCGGCCTACCCCGCGCTTGGCAGGCGGCTGTCGGGGCCGTGAGCAAAGGGTTTTCAGTATCGGGCTACACTAGGGCTCGTACGGTGATCGCCCGTGGTCGATTCACCGCCACAGTTTCCTTCCTCCGGCCGAGGGTAGCGCGTCGTACGCTGCCCCACTCGAGCGATGTCAGATACCCAGGATTGGTTTTTCCCCGAGGCCATGCGCCCGGATCGTGCGGCACTCGGCTTTGATCTCAAGCCGGTGTTGGATGCCGTGTTGCAGATTCGTGTCGAGGTGCCCGATGACGCCTTCACGGCCGAGACGCTTGGGACCGAGCGAGGCGGCAACGCGGTCCTGATCGAGCCTGGTCTGGCGCTGACGATCGGTTATCTGATCACCGAGGCTACTACTGTCTGGCTCACCAGCCGGTCGGGTGTCGTGGTCCCCGCTTATCCGCTGGCCTATGATCAGGCAACCGGTTTTGGCTTGGTGCGTGCCTTGGCACCTCTGGCCATGGCGCCGATCAAGAGGGGGTGCTCGGCCGAGCTCGCACGTGACGATTCGGTGCTGGTGCTGAGTCATGGCGGCTGGCCGCATGCGCTCTCCGCCCGCATCGCTGACAAGCGGGAGTTTGCGGGTTACTGGGAATACCTGATCGAGGATGCCCTGGTCACCCATCCGGCTCACCCTGAATGGAGCGGAGCGGCCCTGATCAATCAGCGTGGCGAACTCGTCGGGGTGGGGTCCTTGCTCACTCAGCAGTTGAGCGAGAACGAGCCCGAGCAAGGCAACCTGTTCGTGCCGATCGACCTGCTCGAGCCCATTTTGCAGAACCTCATCCTAACGGGGGCTTCAGGT
>JBIKTA010000335.1:0-3938 GCA_044348315.1 Burkholderiaceae bacterium
TTGGGCTCGCCCGAGTCGATCACCCTGCCGCCAAAGCCAATCGTCTGCGCCCTGGCATTTCGAATCGGAAACATGATCCGGTCTCTAAAACGGTCATAGCGACGCGAGCGGCCCGACTCATCGGTGCTGTCGATCACAAGCCCGGCCTCGACCAGCGCACCACCGGTGTAGTCGCCCACCGCCGCCTCGAGCGCCCGCCATTGCCCAGGCGCATATCCGATCGCAAACCGAGCCGCAATCGCCCCGCTCACGCCCCGGCCTTTCAGGTAATCGATGGCGCGCGGGGATTCGCGCAGTTTCAGCTGGTAAAAGCGGCCCACCTCGCCCAGGAGTCGCGTCAGATCGCCCTGACGAGCCGCCTCACGCGCAGCCTCGGCAGCGTCGGCCCGTCCGACCTCTGGCACCTCGAGACCCGCATCGCGCGCCAGTTCGCGAATCGCATCGACGTAACCCAGCCCGGCGTGTTCCATCAGGAAACCGACCGCCGAACCATGCGCGCCGCAGCCAAAGCAATGATAGAACTGCTTCGCGGGACTAACCGTGAACGAAGGAGACTTCTCGCCGTGGAAGGGACAGAGGCCGAGGAAATTGGCGCCCGCCCTGCGCAAGGCCACATGGCGGCCGACCACCTCGACGATGTCGACACGGCCGAGCAACTGCTGAATGAAATCCTGGGGAATCACCGGGCGAGTCTAGCAGCGCATCGGGCCGGAGGTCTCCGACTCAGGCCGGCAGCAATGTCGCGCGCGCCCTGCGCGACTCAGCCCGCAACGAGCCTTGCCCGCACTTGTGCCGATACAGCCGACAGATCGGCGCGACCGGCAAGCCTGGGCTTCACGATCGCCATCACCTTGCCCATCTGCGCCAGGCCCGCGGCACCTGATGCGGCGATCGCCGCGTCGATCTCGGCCGCGATATCCTCAGGACTGGCCTGCGCGGGCAGATAGACGCTGAGCACGTCGATCTCGAGCCGCTCGCGCTCGGCCAATTCATGACGGCCCGCCGCTTCAAATCCTGCGATCGAGTCCCGGCGCTGGCGAATCTGTCGATCGATCACGACCAGCACCTGCTCATCGTCGAGCGCGACACGCTCATCGACCTCGCGTTGCTTGATCGCGGCAAGCAGCATGCGAATCGCGAGCAGTCGCTCGCTTTGCTTGGCCCGCATGGCCGCCTTCATGTCTTCGGCAATTCTGTCCTTGATGCTCATCTGCGCCCCCTGGACCGCTGCTACGCGCATCGACCCAAAACGAAATCGCCCGAACCCTGACGGGGCGGGCGTTGATTCAACCAAGGTGATGGAGGGCTCGAAACCCGGAGGAGGAGACCGAACAATCTGTCACCCACTCCGGCCATCAGGCGCATGCACTGCACCTGATGGGCCCGACACCACCTGATCAGTAGAGTTTCTTGGGAAGCATCTGACTGCGGATGCGCTTGTAGTGGCGCTTGACCGCAGCCGCTTTTTTTCGCTTGCGCTCGGAGGTCGGCTTCTCGTAAAACTCACGTGCTCGAAGCTCGGTAATGATCCCGGCTTTTTCGATCGTGCGCTTGAAGCGCCGTAAAGCTACGTCAAAGGGCTCGTTTTCTTTGAGTCGTATTGTCGGCATAAAAAAATCACCTCCTTTCGAACGAACCTGAAACTATGAAGCAGTTCGGCTTTGTTGTCAAAGTGAAGCCGTATTACTGGCAATGCGCCGCACGCCCGCAGTCCGCGCGGCTGAAGCGGCGAGTGCCACGGCATTCGCACTTGCCCAGGCCCACTGAAAGTTGTAACCGCCCAGCCAACCCGTCACATCGAGCACCTCACCGATGAAGTGAAGGCCGGGCTGACGCAGCGATTCGAGCGTGCGGGGCTCGATGTCGGCTGCCGAAACCCCACCAGAGGTCACCTCAGCCTTGCGAAATCCCTCAGTTCCCGTCGGACTGACTGTCCATCGCTCCAGCGACTCGGCCGCGTGCGCGAGGGCTGCATTACCGAACTCGGCCAGCTTGCGATGGGGCTCAAGCCCGGAGCGCTGCGGGTCAGCCAGCCAGTGGAGCGCAAGTCTGCGGGGCAGGCGCTGGGCGAGCACGGTGCTCAACTGCCGTGCGCCAGCCGACTCGCGCTCGGCGCGTAACCACTGCGAAAGGTCACCGCGCGCGCCCAGATCGATCGTGAGCGCATGACCCGGACGCCAGAACGTCGACGCCTGGAGGAGCGCCGGTCCGGACAGCCCCCGATGCGTGAACAACAGATCGTCGTCGAACCAGGGGGACTCGCCACAACGGATCGCGACCGGCAGTGCAACACCCGCAAGCGGCTGCCAAGACGCCCAACGCGCGGCATCGAACACAAGGGGCACGAGTGCCGGGCGTGGTTCCACAATCCGATGGCCAAACTGACGGGCAATCCGGTAGCCAAGATCGCTCGCTCCGGTTTTGGGAATCGATAGTCCCCCGGTTGCCACGACCAGGCGACTCGCGCACAGTGATCCGGCATCGGTATCGATCTCAAAGTGCTGGCCGGGCAGGCGTTGCGACGCGCGCACAGCATGCACACGGCAGGGGCGGTATTCACGTACCCTGCCCCTGCGGCACTCTTCGACCAGCATCGCAACGATTGCCTCGGCCGATTCATCGCAAAAAAGCTGTCCCTTGTGCTTTTCGTGGTAGCTGATGCCATGACTGCGGACGCGTTCGATGAAGCGCTCAGGCGGGTAGGCGCGCAGCGTCGGTCGAATGAACGCGGCGTCCGCTCCGCTGAAACGGTCGGTCTGCGCACCGTCGACATTGGTGAAATTGCAGCGCCCGCCGCCCGATATGCGGATCTTTTCGCCCCGTTTTTCCGCATGGTCAATGAGCGCGACCGACAGCCCGCGCTGCCCGGCGAGCGCGGCGCAATACATGCCTGCCGCACCGGCGCCGATCACCACCAGGTCAATGGGCGCGTCCGAGCCCCCCGCATGCGATACTTGCCCGATGATTGTGCTGGGCATTGAAACCTCCTGCGACGAAACCGGCGTCGCGCTCTACTGCACCGAAAAAGGCCTGCTCGGTCAGGCACTCCACTCGCAGGTCGCGATGCACGAGCGCTATGGCGGCGTCGTGCCCGAACTGGCTTCCCGGGATCATATCCGCCGAGTGCTGCCACTCGCGCGCGAAGCCCTCAATCAGGGTGAACGGGCACTCGACCAAATCGATGCGATCGCCTGGACCGAAGGTCCCGGACTCGCGGGTGCGCTGCTGGTGGGGGCAGGGGTGGGCGCCTCGCTGGCCTGGGCGCTCGGCCGGCCCGGGATCGGCATCCACCACCTCGAGGGCCATCTCCTGTCGCCCCTCCTGGGCGAGCGTCCGCCGCGGATGCCGTTTGTCGCGCTGCTGGTCTCGGGCGGACACACGCAGTTGCTCGCGGTTCACGCAATCGGTCACTACGAGCTGCTCGGCGACACGCTCGACGACGCTGCGGGCGAGGCTTTCGACAAGAGCGCAAAGCTGCTCGGGCTCGGTTATCCAGGTGGGCCGGCGCTGTCGGCCCTCGCCCAAACCGGCCGACCGGGCCGCTTCAATCTGCCTCGGCCCATGCTGCACGACCCGCAGCTCGACTTCAGTTTCAGCGGTCTGAAGACCGCTGTCCGCGTCATTGTCGAGCGCGGACTCCCCGATAACTCGGCCCGCGCCGACCTGGCCTGCGAAATCGAATCGGCGATCACAGAGGTGCTGGCCGTCAAGGCCCTGCGGGCGGTTGAGCGCACCGGCATGGGTCGGCTGGTGATCGCGGGCGGCGTGAGCGCCAACCAGCGCCTGCGCGCGCGCCTGACCGAAGCGGCCGCCAAGCGGGGGATTGAACTCGGCTTCCCGCCCCCGGCCCTGTGCACGGACAATGGCGCGATGATCGCGCTCGCCGGAGCATTGCGCCTGGAGGCGCTCCAGGCGTCCGGGCAAATGCCAGCCATCCC
>JBIKTA010000336.1:0-3937 GCA_044348315.1 Burkholderiaceae bacterium
TATCAAGGCGGGCCAAAATCTCCTCCAGGCTCATCCGACCGGATCCGAAGACCTCACCGTTCAGCAGCACCATAGGCACGGCCATGACCCCGCGCGCTTCGACTTCCTGCTGAAATGCGCCGCCCTCGATCACGGTCGCCTTGATGCGGGGATTGATCACCGACATCAGCGTGATCGCCTGCACGACGTCCGGGCAATTGTGGCAAGACAGCGACATGTAGACCTCGAAGCTCAGGTCCTGGTCGATCGCGCGAATCGCGTCGATACGGTCCTGCTCGACCTTGGGCGGGTGACCGCCGCTCCAAAGGAGCGCCAGCACGAGCGACGTGAACTCGTGTCCGAGCGGCAGGCCGGCAAAGCTCGGACCTGCGGAGCGCCCCTCGCCCACGATTTCGAAGGACGGGCGGCGATCCGCGTGGCCGTCCCGCTCAAGCACAACCTTTTCACTGAGACTCGCGATGGTCTCGAGCAGATCGTTCATGTCCCTGGCGACCGGACCTTCGTCAAGCGAAACCACCAGACGGATCGGATGACGCAGGAGGCCGAGGTATTGCTGCAATTGAGATTTCAGCGTGGCGTCAATCATGATGTCTTCCTTCAATGCGAGATTCGTCGACAGGGCGGGCCTTTGACAGGTCCGCCCGCCCAGGCGATCAGATCTTTCCGACCAGATCCAGCGAGGGGGCCAGCGTCTGCGCACCCTCCTGCCACTTGGCCGGACAGACCTGGCCGGGGTTGTTTGCCACGAATTGGGCCGCCTTGAGTTTGCGCAGCGTCTCCTTGACGTCTCGCGCGATCGCGTTGTCGTGAATTTCAGCTGTTCTGATCACACCCTCAGGGTTGATCACGAAAGTGCCACGCAGGGCCAGGCCCTCTTCCTCGATATGCACATCGAAGGCTCGGGTGAGCCTGTGCGTGGGATCGCCAACCAGGGGGAAGCGCGCCTTGCCGACCGCGGGACTGGTCTCGTGCCAGACCTTGTGCGAGAAGTGCGTGTCGGTGGTGACAATGTAGACCTCGGCACCGGCCCTCTGGAATTCGGCGTAGTGGTCCGCCGCATCCTCAATCTCGGTCGGGCAGTTGAAAGTGAAGGCAGCCGGCATGAAGATCAGCACGGACCACTGGCCTTTGAGCGACTGCTCGGTGATTTCGATGAATTCACCCTTGCCGCTGCGATTGACGAACGCGCTGGTCTTGAAGGGCTGGACGGTGGTGTTGATCAGGCTCATGACGTTTCCTTGTAGGGAGGAGGAGTTTTCGTTTCGAATGCCGCGCACCGGGCACGAGACGAATAATAGGGAACGTCAATCAATATTCAAAGTTGATAGTTATTATTGAATCGATAGCTTTTCTCTTGGGGTTGCAATGGCTCGATACGCTGAGCGCTGCGCCTGGCGCGCGACGTCCGCACGGCCATGTAGTCGGGTCTCTAGTAGAGATGCTTGGCGTACGCCTCCGTGACGCGCGCCTCGGCCTCCTCGACCCCGATACGCCCGGTCTGGTCCGCGAGAATCCGACCGAGCGACGGGATGTCTGCTCGCGCACCGCCCGCCTCGGGCGACTCCCAGAGTGCACCGCGCTTGAGCGCCTTGCCGCAATGAAAAAACACCTCGGTCACGCTGATTTCCAGAATGCTCCGCGGCCGCTTGCCGTCCACGGCCATTTGATCGAGCAGGGCCGGATCGGCGACCCGGCGCGCCTGCCCGTTCACCCGCAGGGTCTCGATGACACCCGGCACAAAAAACAGCAGCCCCACCTGCGGGTTGGACTCGATGTTGCGCAGGCTGTCGATACGATTGTTGCCCGGTCGATCAGGCAGGCGGAGCAAGCGCTCGTGGGCGACCTGAACGAACCCCGGCGCATCACCTCGAGGCGACGCGTCGCAGCGGCCCTCACGATCGGCGCTCGCCAGCACCAGGAAAGGAGAGGCCGCGATGAAGCGAGCGGCGTGGGTATCGACGTGGTCCAGTTGCTTGGCAAGCGCGAGTTCAGAGGGCACTGCATAAAGATCATTCAAAGCGGGACAATCCATCACCTTTGCGTCCTGTAAAGATCGGGCCACTCAGGGCCCTGCTCGACACCTCAACTCGGCGTCGCACCCGAGGCCTTGACGATCGGTGCCCACTTCTTCAGTTCGCTCGCAACGAAGGAGGCGGTCTGCGCAGGCGTGGTGCCCACCACGGCGGGTTGGCCCATCTCCTCGAGACGCGCGGCGACGGCTGGTTCGGACACGACCTTGTTGAGCGCGGCATTCAACGAATCAACGATGCCGGCGGGCGTGCCGGCCGGCGCGAAGAAGACATTCCAGGTGTAGGCCTGATAGCCGCTCAGACCGGCTTCGGCAAAGGTCGGCACATCGGGCAATGCACGTGCACGCTCGGGCGTGGCCACCGCCAATGCCCTCACGCGTGCGTCCTTGACGAACGGCACTGCGCTCGCCAGCGCATCGGAGGCAAAGTGCAATTGCCCACCTGCCAGGTCGGTGATCATGGGCGCCGACCCGCGGTAAGGTACATGGGTCGCCGTGACGCCCAGTTGCTCGAGCAGCAGCACCGAGGCCAGATGCCCCATCGACCCCGTCCCGGATGAACCGTAATTCAGTTGACCGGAGCGCGCACGCAGCAGTTCGATGAAGGCGCGCAGATTCGTCACGCCCAACGAAGGATTGACCACGAGCACGATGGGCACCCGCGCAACTTGCGCGATCGGCGCAAAACTCGCGATCGGATCGAAGGGCAGCTTGCGGCCAGGAATCGAGGGATTGACCGCGTGCGTGGTCGCCGTACCGATCAGGAGCGTATAACCATCCGGCGCGGCACGGGCCACTGCCTCAGCTGCAATCGCACCTCCGCCGCCCGGGCGGGCCTCGACCACGAAGGCCTGCCCCATCAGCTGAGTCATCCGCTCGGCGATCAGACGCGCCACGACATCGGTGGGCCCTCCCGCTGCAAACGGAATGATGATGCGCACCGGGCGGCTCGGGTAGGCGGCCTGCGCAAAACCGCTCATCGGCAGCGCACAGGCACCGATCAGCAGGGAACGACGGGACGGGGTCATGACATCTCCTCGGTTGGGATGAGCGCCAGACAGAGGAAGACTGACATCGGCGCCAAAGCAGCCAAATCGTAGCAGCTCAGCGCTCGAGATCGACGAGCTGATGCATCAGGGCGGCATTCCGGTCATAGGCCTCGGCCTGGAGAGCGGTCAACCGAGCATAGCGCTCACGCCCCTCATCACGCGGCTCGACCCGGCCCGCAGGCTGCGCCCAGGCGGCCGGGACATCCAGGGGGGTCGGTGACAGCCCTGAAGCCACCGCGGCGAGCATGGCGGCACCGAGCGCAGCACCTTCCGGCAGGCGCGCACGGAACTGGGGAAGCCCGGTGACATCGGCCATCAACTGCGGCCACAGAGGAACCCGCAAACCGCCGCCTGTGGCAAACAGCCGCGACGGAGACGCTCCGGCTTGGGCGTACTGCCTCAGAATGCGGCTGAACCCGAAGGCGATCCCTTCGAGGAGCGCGCGCAGCATGTGGGCACGCGTGTGTCGCGGACTCATCCCGAGAAACAAGCCGCGCGCCAGGGGATCGGCCACAGGCGCCCGCTCCCCCTGCAGATAGGGCACACAGAGCAGCCCCTCTGCGCCCGGACCCAAGGCTTCGGCCGCAGCATAGAGCGCGGCCGGATCCTCACCGGGGGCGAGCGCCTGCGAAAACCAGGACAGCAAAGAACCCGCATTCGAAGTTCCAGTCATGAGCGTGGGCTGGTCAGCAGCCCAGGCCACCGACGGCCAGAGCGGGGCGGCCGCCCGAAAATGGTCGACCCGCTGCAAGGTGAACAGCGTGCTGCCGTACATCACCATCATGTCGCCCTCATCCCGCACGCCGGAACCGAGCGATTCGGCCAGCACGTCAGCCGTTCCGCAGGCCACTGCGACCCC
>JBIKTA010000337.1:0-3934 GCA_044348315.1 Burkholderiaceae bacterium
TGCAGGCGCTCGAGCGCCGCATGCTCGAGGCCACACCCCAGATCGAGCGTTGGTTCCGCCTCGAATGGCAGGATCACACGCCGCCCTTTTACGGATCCGTAGACCTGCGCAATGCCGGCTTCAAGCTCGCGCCGGTTGATACCAATCTCTTCCCCGGCGGTTTCAACAACCTGTCCGAGGCCATGCTGCCGCTTGCGGTGCAGGCAGCCATGGTTGCGATTGACAAGTACTGCCCCGATGCGCGCAACCTGCTCCTGATCCCCGAGAACCACACGCGCAATACCTTTTACCTCCAAAACGTCGCACGTCTTCTTGCCATCTTGCGGCAGACCGGACTCAATGTGCGACTGGGCTCGCTCAATCCCGAGATCACCGCGCCGACCGAGCTGGCGCTTGCGGACGGCCGCAGCCTCACGGTGGAGCCCTTGGTACGCAAGGGTCGGCGACTCGGACTCGAGGATTTCGATCCCTGTTCGATCCTGCTCAACAATGACCTGTCGGCGGGCACGCCGGATCTGCTCGTCGACCTGCATGAGCAGGTGCTGCTGCCGCCCTTGCATGCGGGCTGGTCGGTCCGGCGCAAGACCCAGCACTTCGCCGCTTACAACGATGTCGCCCGACGTTTTGCCAAGATGCTCGACATCGACCCCTGGCTGATCAACCCCTATTTCGGCGGCTGTGAGGGTGTCGATTTTCAGGCTGGGGTCGGCCATGACCGCCTGGCCGAAACTGTTGACGCGCAGCTGCGGCAGATCCGCGCCAAGTATCGCGAGTACTCGATCGACGAGCCTCCGTTCGTGATCGTCAAAGCTGATGCCGGCACGTATGGCATGGGTGTGATGTCGGTCAAGGACGCCTCTGAGGTCTTGAGCTTCAACCGCAAACAGCGCAACAAGATGGCCGTCGTCAAGGAAGGGTTGGAAGTCCGCGATGTGATCGTCCAGGAGGGCGTCTACACGCATGAGTCGGTCGAGGGCGGCATCGCCGAGCCGGTGGTCTACATGATCGACCGCTATGTGGTGGGGGGCTTCTACAGGGTGCATGCGAGCCGCGGGCGTGATGAAAATCTCAACGCGCCCGGCATGCATTTCGTGCCGCTGCCCTTTGCCTCGAGCTGCAATCTGCCCGAGCCAGGCGGTGAGCCCGATTGCGCGCCCAATCGTTTTTACGCCTACGGTGTGGTGGCGCGGCTGGCGTTGCTGGCCGCCTCCATCGAGCTCGAACGGAACGATCCCGACCCGAGTCGCTACGGCTGAGAGGCGCCCGCCGCGGGCCCAGCAGGAGTCCTTGCAGATGGATGTGCTCTTCATCATCGACCCGATCGACTCGCTCAAGACTGTCAAGGACAGCAGCTTTGTCATGATGGTCGAGGCGTCCCGCCGCGGGCACCGCCTGTTCATCTGCGAGCAGCCCCAGGTCGGGTTCAGGCAGGGGCAGGTCATGGCCCGGGGTGCGGCACTCACCCTTGCCGACCCGAGTGGTCAAAGCGAGCGCTGGTGGTCGCTCGGGCCCCACGAGGATCGTGCGCTCGCCGAGTTCGACGCCGTCCTGATGCGCAAGGACCCGCCCTTCGATCCCGAGTATCTGACGACGGTGTGGCTGCTCGATCGCGCGGCGGCTGCGGGCGCTCGGGTGTTCAATGCGCCGCGCGCGCTGCTTACGCACAACGAAAAGCTCGCCATTCTCGAGTTCCCCCAGTTCACCGCGCCGACCCTGGTGAGCCGCGATGCGGCTGACCTCCGGGCGTTTGTGGCCGAGCAGGGCGAGGCCGTGTTCAAGCTCCTGGACGGCATGGGCGGCGCATCGATCTTTCGCGCCCGGCGGGACGATCCGAACCTGTCGGTGATCATCGAAACCATGACGCGCATGGGCGAGCGCACCGTCATGGCGCAACGCTTTCTGCCCGCGATCGCTCAGGGTGACAAACGCATTCTGCTGATCGGGGGTGAGGTCGTGCCCTTCGCGCTCGCCCGCATCCCGCTTGCCGGCGAGTCGCGCGGCAATCTGGCGGCCGGCGGGCGGGGGGTCGCGCAAGTGCTCTCCGATCGAGATCGCGAGATTGCGCAGACGCTCGCCCCCGTGCTGGTCGCGCGAGGTCTCCTTCTGGTTGGTCTTGATGTAATTGGTGATTGCCTGACCGAGATCAATGTCACGAGCCCGACCTGCTTTCGAGAGATCATGGACCAGGCGGGTGAACCCGTTGCGGCGCGCTTCGTCGACGCGCTCGAGTGCGCGGTGAGCGCCCGAGCGGCATAGGGCCATGGGAGCGCTCCGATGATCGGCATCCTGCTGGTATCCCACGAGCCGCTTGGCACGGCGCTGCTGCACTGCACCCGGCACATCTTTGGCCGGCTGCCGGTACAGCTTGCCGCGCTCGATGTGGTGCCGGATGAAAACCCGGACAACGCATTCCAGGCCGCTCGCGCCCTGCTCGCCCGGATCAATGATGGCAGCGGGGCGATCGTGCTGACCGATGTGTTCGGTGCGACGCCTGCGCGAATCGCCGCGCGCCTGCATGAGCCTGAGCGGGTCGAGGTGCTCGCGGGCGTGAACCTGCCGGTGCTGATCAAGGCCTTGAGCCATCGACGTCTGCCCCTGACCGAGCTCGTTGAGCGTTTGGTCGAAGCGGGCCAGCAGGCGATTGTCCGGATCAACGATCCGACCCCGGCGCCATCGGACCAGGAGCCCCTTGATGCAGAGCGCTGAGGTCGAAGTGGTCAATCCGCTGGGCGTGCATGCCCGGCCCTCTGCGCGTCTGACCGCGCTCGCCGGGCGTTTCCGCTCGGATGTCTGGATCAGCCGTGGCAGCCGACGGGTCAACGCCAAGAGCATCATGGGCGTGATGATGCTGGCGGCTGCCCGAGGCAGCCTTCTGAAGCTCGAAGCCGATGGGCCGGATGAGACCGAGGCCGTCGAGGCCCTTCGCGCGCTGATCGCTGACGGGTTTGGCGAGCGGAGCTGAGTGATGTTCAGCTTGCACGGCAGCGGTATCGGCGGGGGCGTGGTGATCGGTCGCGCCCGTGTGATCGAGTCCGGCAGCCGGGATGTCGAGCGCCGCCGGATTGGTGCGGATGAGATTGCACTTGAGACCGAACGCCTCGATCGGGCCATCGCACAGGTCAAGGCCGAGCTGCAGGGCCTGGCCGACCACCTGCCGGAAAGCGCGCCAGCCGAGGCGGGCGCGCTCCTCGAAGTGCACGCGATGATACTGGATGACCCCATGCTCGTGACGGCTGCCCGGGCCGCGATTGCCGAGCAGTTGTGGAATGCCGAATGGGCGCTCTGGACGCACGCCGGGCAGCTGGCTGCGCAGTTTTCCGAGTTCGAGGACGCCTACCTGCGTGAGCGCGGTCGTGACGTCGATCAGGTTGCCGAGCGCGTGTTGGGGGCGCTCTCGGGCTCGCGGGTCGGTCCCCCCAGCTTGGCAGCCCGTGCAATCATCGTCGCGCGAGACCTGTCGCCCGCCGACATGCTGGGGATGCGGGAGGCGAGCGGCTTTGTGATTGAGCTGGGCGGCAGCACTTCGCACACTGCCATCCTCGCCCGCAGCATGAATGTGCCCGCCGTGATTGGCGCTTCATCGGCCTGTCAGCTCATCCAGGACGACGACTGGTTGATTCTTGATGGCGACGCGGGCGTGGTCATCGTCTCGCCCGATGAGGGCGTGCTGGCGCAATATCGCGCCCGACAGGCGGCCGGTTCGCTCGAGCGCGCGCGCTTGCAACATCTGGTCTCGGTGGTGGCCCGTACGTTGGATGGTCTGCAGGTGAGTCTGCAGGCCAATATCGAGCGACCCGATGAGGCGGCCGAGGCGGTGGCCGCGGGCGCCGAGGGCGTGGGGCTGTTCCGCTCGGAATTCCTCTTCATGAACCGATCGACCTCGCCTGGCGAGGACGAACAGTTCGAGGCGTATCGCCAGGTGGTGCTCGAGATG
>JBIKTA010000338.1:0-3929 GCA_044348315.1 Burkholderiaceae bacterium
GATGCCCGCAGTTTCGAGGTGACGCGCGACCAGCGCCATCGTTTGGTGGCACACCGGGCAATTGGGTACAAGGATGACGGCGTCCACGCTGTCCTCCACGCACCGCTTCAACACTTCGGGTGCATCGACGCCCAGCGTGTGCCGCTGGCTGCGGTTGGTGGGCACACCGTGGATCCGCGCGGCGATCGCGCCGATCCGTCCGCTTGCCTGAGCCCGGCGCAGCGCCGGCAAGGGAAACCAGCAATTGGGATCGTCGAGCAGTTCGCGCCGGTTGATGCTGACATGGGCGATTCGCAAGTCGTGATCGATCGCGCTCGCCAGGGAGTAAGGTGCGTAGAACTTGGCGGCAGCGTTGTAGGGTGAGCGCACCGACTGGTCCCCGCATGCAGGGTCGAAGGGGGCCGCAGTGGTCAGCAACGCGACCCTTGCCTGCGCGAGCGGCCGTTTCAAGCTTGCGAACGGAACCTCGTCGTGCTGGGCGTACCGATATCGATTGCCCGTGCCCAGTGCGTCATACCAGGCGTGCGTGAGTGCGATGTACGGGATCGGGCCCATCATGTCTGACATCGGTGCTGGATGAGGCGTGCGCGGCAGTTCGAGCCCTCAGACGCAGCGGCCCCCGTCGACCTCGAGGCAGGCGCCGGTGATCATATCGGCCTCGTCCGAGGCCAGAAAGAGCGAGGCGTTTGCAATGTCGAGGGGCTGCGAAAAGCGGCCAAGCGGAATGCTCGAAATGAACTGAGCACGTCGCTCAGGGGTGTCCTCGCCCATGAAGGTCGCGAGCAGCGGCGTTTCGCCTGCGACCGGATTGATCGCATTGACGCGGATCCGGTGCGGCGCGAGCTCAACCGCCATGCCCTTGGTGATCGTGATCATGGCCCCCTTGCTGCCGTTGTACCAGACGAGACCGGGACGGGGTCGCACACCTGCAGTCGAGGCGATGTTGACGAAAACGCCGCCGCCGCGCTGCTTCATGTGCGGGACGAAGGTACGCGCCGCCCAATAGAGGCTTTTCACATTGATCGCGTACACGCGGTCGAAATCAGCTTCGCTGACATCGAGCAGGGATTGATTGCGATGTGAAACACCGGCGTTGTTGACAACGATCGAAAGGTCGCCGAAGGCCGCAAGCGCCTCATCGCGCAACCGCTCCATCTCCGCGCCGACCGAGACGTCAGCGCGAACAAAAATCGCCTCGCCGCCAGCCGCACGGATCGCAGCAGCCACACGCTCACCCTGGTCAGTATTGATGTCATTGACAATGATGCGGGCGCCTTCCTGAGCAAAGCGCAGCGCGATACCTTCGCCGAACCCCGAGCCCGAGCCGGTGATCAAAGCGGTCTTGTTCTTGAGTCTCATCTCTGGGTCCTCGAATGATGAATTTGAATCGGATGCGTGCTCTGCCCCGCACGGCCGACCGGCCGGCTGAACTCTGGTGAGGCTCAACCGTGTCGCAGCGCAATCGTCTTGAGGCTCGTGAAGCCGTAAAGGGCCTCGAAGCCTTTTTCGCGCCCGTAGCCACTTTTCTTCACGCCGCCAAAGGGCAGTTCGATGCCGCCACCGGCGCCGTAATTGTTGATGAATACCTGTCCGCAGTGCAGGCGCCGGGCGAGCCGCATCTGGCGCGCACCATCCCGGGTCCAGACGCCGGCGACCAGCCCATAATCGGTGCCATTGGCCAGCCGCAGCGCCTCAGCTTCGTCGTCGAAGCTCCTGAGCGCAAGGACCGGCCCGAAGATCTCCTGTTGCCACACGGGGTGGGTGTCAGGCACTTCACCCAGCAGCACAGGAGCAAGGTAGAAGCCGCCCTGGGGGGCATGCTCGACGATCTGGCCTCGCGCGAGCGTCGCAATGCCCGCGTCATGGGCCTGATCGATGAAATGCTGGACAAGGGCACGTTGGCGGGCAGAAATCAGCGGCCCGATATCCAGGTCATCGCCCGACGGTCCGGCCCGCAGCGCGTTGAATGCGGCGGCCAGTCGCTCCACAAGTGCCGGGGCGACGCTCCGCTCGACCAACACGCGACTGCCGGCCGAGCAGGTCTGGCCCGCGTTCTGGATGATGGCGTTGACAATCACCGGTACGGCTTCGTCGAGGTCGGCGTCGGCAAATACCAGTTGCGGGGACTTGCCTCCGAGCTCAAGTGTGACCGGGCTATGCCGGCGCGCGGCTGCCTGCGCCACCCGGGATCCCGTCGCGGTTGAGCCCGTAAACGAAATGTGATCGATTCCGGGGTGGTCGGCCAGCGCCTGCCCGGCCTCGGCACCCAGGCCGGTAACGATATTGAGCGCACCGGGTGGCAGGCCCACGCCAGCTGCGAGCTCCGCCGCACGTAGCAGCGAGCGGCAGGCGAGTTCGGCGGGCTTGACGACGCAGGCGTTGCCGGTCGCAAGTGCCGCGCCGACCGAGCGCCCGAAGATCTGCATCGGGTAGTTCCACGGGATGATGTGGCCCGTCACGCCATGGGGTTCGCGGATCGTGAGCACCGTGAGGCCGGCCGCAGAGGGCAGTGTCTCGCCGTGCAACTTGTCGGCCGCCCCAGCGTAGAACTCGAAATAGCGGGCGAGCGCGAGCGCATCGGCACGCGCCTGCCGGATCGGCTTGCCGGTGTCCTCCGCCTCGAGTTGGGCGAGCGTCTCCTGGTCGGCGAGTACCGCGTCAGCGAGCCGTCTGAGGACACGGCCCCGCTCGAGCGCCGAGAAGCGACCCCATTGGCCCTCAAAGGCTGCACGCGCGCTGTGAACGGCGCGGTCGATGTCGCCGGCGCCCCCGCGCGCAATCGTCGAGCTGACCTGGCCAGACGATGGGTTGATCATGTCCAGGGTCTGCTGATCGATCGACGCAGCCGGTCGATTGTCGATGAAGTGAAGGTGCTGGCTGAGGGGGGCGCGTAGGGGCTGTTGCATTGGGTTACAGTGCCGATCAATCAAAAACCTGATTATCTCTCGAACGGAGGAGGCCATGGATCGGATTGCAGTCGTCGGTGCGGGCGCGGTGGGGAGTTTTTACGGCGGCTTGCTGGCGCAGGCCGGCCACCCGGTCGTCCTGATTGGCCGCGACGCTCACGTTCGGGCGATCCGCGAGCAGGGCCTGCGGATTCGACGCGGTGACTCGCTGACGACCGTATCGGTGGAGGCCTCGACAGAGTTGGCAGCCGTGCGGGGTGCGAGCCAGGTCCTGCTTTGCGTCAAGTCCCGCGATACGCTGTCCACCGCTCAGGCGCTCAAGCCGCTCATCTCGCCGGATTGCGCGGTCCTCAGTCTTCAGAACGGTGTGGCCAACCCCGCTACCCTGGCAGCCGAGCTCGATTGTGCCGTGTTGCCGACCGTGGTGTACGTTGCCACCGATCTCGTGGCACCCGGTGAGGTGACCCATTTGGGGGGCGGCGCGCTGGTGATGGGGCCCTGGTCCGCGCGGCCGATCGCGCCGGAGCGTCTCGAGGCCATCGCCGAACAATTCCGTGCCTCGGGCGTGACCGTCGATGTGTCTGAGCGCGTCCTCGATGCGATGTGGGGCAAGCTCATGGCCAATTGCGCCTACAACGCAATTTCGGCGATCACCCAGCTCGACTACGCGACGCTCACTGCCACGGAAGATATTCGTGATCTGATGCGCACGGTCGTCGCCGAAGTCGTCGCGGTCGGTCGCGCCCAAGGCGTGCGGTTCACCGACGACATCGAGGGTGCAACCTGGCGGATTGCCCAGACCATGCCACGCCAGCGCTCGTCCACCGCCCAGGATCTGGCGAGGGGACGTCCCACTGAAATCGACTGGATAAATGGGCAGATCGTGCGAGACGGCCGCGCGCTGGGCATCCCGACCCCGGCCAATCACTCATTGTGGTCGTTGGTTCGTCTCATGGAGCAAAGCGGCCAGTTGGCGGCCCCGCGCCCTCCAGTGCACGCGCGCTGAGCTCTGGACCCGCCCGC
>JBIKTA010000339.1:0-3918 GCA_044348315.1 Burkholderiaceae bacterium
CACGTAGCCTGCGCTGTAGGAGAGTCCTGCGCCGCGCGGCGCCAGACTCAGTTTTTCTGCGAGTGCCAGTCTCACCAGTGACTGGACAGCCTCGGTGTTGGCCGGGCGCACGATCGCAAGCGGTGCCGCCGCACCTTCGAAGAACACATCGTGCCGGGCTGCGGCAAGCACCTCCGGCGCGGTCAGCAGTCGGTCGGCGCCGACGATCTGGCCCAGGCGGGCGATGACGGGCTGCGGGGCGTGGGTGTGATCATTCATGCTGGGGCTGAGCAGAGGTGGTGTGGTGCAGGGTGGTGCGTTGCAGCATCGTTCGGGGCGGTGCGAGGTCGCCTTCCCGAGTCGCTGACGGCCTGTTGGGTCGATGCTAACATGCAGCCCACCCGGTTCTGGGGTCTTCCTGGGACCTGAAACCCGGGCACGAATCCGATGCCGGGTGATCTGGGGCCCGTGTGTGTTCGGTGCCCGATTTCACTTTTCTGCGGGATCTTGATCAGGAGTGTGGTGATTGTCGTCCGAACGCGCACATCTCGAGGCTGATCGGCCTCACGGGTTTGCCGGCCTCGCCGGCCTCTCGCCTTCAGACCCCTTGGATAGCGCTCGTCTGATGGGCGTGATCACCGCGTTGGCGGCCGAAGTCTACGTGCTCAAGGCCGAGGTCATGCGCCTGACGATTGCGCTTGAATCGGCGGGCGCGACCAGCGAGTCGGCACTCGCCGATGCGGGGCGAAGCGAGCGGATGCAGGCCTGGTTCAATGCCGAGGAAGGCGCCTTTGGGCGCGCGCTGCTGCGGCCCTTCACGCATCCCGACACGGCGCCTGATGTCTCGGCCCGGATGGAGCGCGATCGATGAGCCAGCCATTGACCGCGCAGCCGACGACGAGCGAGCCTTTGATCGCGCGGCCGACGAACCAACCCACGACGGCCAGGGCCACGACGATGCCGGCTACGACGGCGAGGGCCACAACGACCGGGGCCACGACAACCTCACCGGCCTCCCGCGCCTGGCGCGACTCGTTTCAGGTCGATGCTTACCAGAGCTTTTTCGCCGGGCTCAAGCGTCACTGGGTGGGCGAACTCTACCGCGAGGTGGTTGATCACGCGCAGGCAAGCGATGCTCCGGACGCAGCCGGTCTCGAGCAAACTCAACAGTCCGATCCCGCTTACCGGCTGTATGCCTGGCTCGAGCGGCGCATTCAGCAATTCAAGTGGTCGGGGCGCTGGGGGTTTTCGACCCTGGTCGAGGCCGATCGCGAGCGCCTGTTGGCCGTACTCGCTGAGGCGGATCGGCTGCCGAATCTCACGCTAGCCCCCGATCTCGTGCTCCCCGATTACGTGACAGAGACCGAGACCCACCAGCAGCCTGGTGGCCTTTGGCGTGATCCGGTCAATGCCTACGCGCTTGCGTGGTACACGACCGGCTTGTCGTTTGCCGGCTCAGATCCAGACGCACTCGTTGATTTTTACGCCCGGCTGATCCGTGAGCGTTGTGAATCCATCGGCTTGTCCCCGCAGGCCATTCTGGATGAGGGCTGTACGGCGGGTCGATCGACTCGCGCGATCGAGCGCGCCATGCCTGGGGTGCAGTTGACGGGATGCGACCTCATTGAGGGTAGTCTCCGTCTGGGGGCGATTCGAAGCGTCGAGGAGCGAAGCGGCATCAAGCTCGTTCAATGCAGTGTCGAGTCCCTGCCGTTTACTGACTGCAGCTTCGACGTCGTGGCTTCGCACTGGCTTTGGCACGAGTTGCCGGTGTCGGCGATTCGCCAATCGATCGCCGAAGCGCGTCGGGTGTTGCGGCCAGGTGGGCTCTTTGTCGCCTACGACATGATGCACGCGGTGGGCGGACCGGTGGGGGAATGGTTGATGAGCGGCTACGCCGCGCGCAACAACGAGCCCTATGCGCACACCCTCCTGGGTTTCGACTGGCGAGCCGCCTTGACTGAATCGGGGTTCAGCGACCTGCAGTGTCGCTACGGACTGCCGCAGGACCCTGGGCCCGATGTGCCGGACGCGCTGCCGGCGCGCCGTCTGCATCCCATGTTTTTTGTTTCAGCTGTCCTGCGGGACGACTGAAACCCTTGTTCCAACGACTCAGGAGGAGTTTCACCATGACAGACAAACGATCTCTGCGGCGCTCACTGCTCGCAGCCACGCTTGCGGCGACCACCGGTGTGGTATCGCTCTCAGCCTCGGGCCTTGCGACCGCGCAGGAGTCCGCGGCCAACTACCCCAGCAAGCCCATCCGGATCATCGTGCCGTTCCCGCCGGGCGGGCCGACCGACATGGTGGCGCGTGCGGTGGGTGCAAAACTCCAGGAAAAGTGGGGTCAGCCGGTCATCGCGGAAAACCGGCCGGGTGGCAGCACGATCATCGGGGTTGACCATGTGGTCAAATCCCCGGCTGACGGCTACACCCTGCTCCTAGGCTCCAACAGCCTGGCGCTCAATCGGTTTCTGATTGCCAAAGTGCCCTACGACGTCGACCGTGACATTGCGCCGATCATCCTGGTGTCGAAGATTTCGAATGCGCTGGTCGTTCACCCCTCGGTGCCGGTGAAGAACCTCCAGGAATTCCTGGCCTACGCCAAGGCCAATCCCAACAAGCTCACCTACGGGTCGACGGGCCAGGGTACGGCCACCCACCTGTTTGCCGAGATGTTCTCGATGATGACCGGCATCAAGATGACGCACGTACCGTACAAGGGCACGGGGCCCGCGGTGATCGATCTCCTGGGCGGTCAGATCAATTTGATGTTCGATAGTCTCTCGACGGTCATCCAGAACGAAAAGGCCGGCAAGGTCCGCATGATCGGTCTGACTGCGTCCGAGCGATTCGAGGGTGCGCCGCAGTTCCCGACCCTGCATGAACTCGGCGTGACGGGCTACGACGCGACCGGCTGGTTTGGCTTTGCCACCCGCTCGGGCGTGCCGCAGGACATCATCCGCAAGCTCAATACCGAGATCGACACGATCATCCGTACGCCCGAGATGCGGCAGCGACTGGTCGGCATCGGCAGCAATGTGGTCGGTGG
Source organism: Burkholderiaceae bacterium (assembly GCA_044348315.1). Classification (GTDB taxonomy): domain Bacteria; phylum Pseudomonadota; class Gammaproteobacteria; order Burkholderiales; family Burkholderiaceae_E; genus SYIM01. Next base: position 3,032 of record JBIKTA010000339.1, read on the forward strand.
GCCGCCCGAGGTCTTCACCCAGCACGTCCAGTCCGAGGCGAAGAAGTGGGGCGAGGTCATCAAGGCCTTGAACATCGCCCCCCAGTAAATTCGTCCGAAGGGGCGTTGCGACCATGAGTCTCCTGCTGCTCAAACGAGGCGAGTTGCTCGATCCCCTGCATGATGTGTTGCAGGGGCCGCATGACGTACTGATCGAAAACGGCGTGATCCGTGAGGTCTCGTCGTCGCCGATCACGTCATCGGCCGCGCAGGTCATCGATCTCGCCGGACGGACCATCATGCCTGGCCTGATCGATTTGCACGTGCATGTCCTTGCCACGCAGCTCAATCTGAACACTCAGGGCGTTCTGCCCAATGCGCTGGTGATGTATCGCGCGCTGCCGATCATGAAGGCGATGCTGAGGCGCGGCTTCACGACGGTGCGGGATGCGGCCGGCGCGGACTGGGGCATCAAGTCGGCGGTCGAGGAGGGCAGTGTCATCGGGCCCCGATTGTTCATCTCGGGCCGAGCGCTCAGCCAGACGGGCGGGCACGGCGATCCGCGTCCGCGCTCGGACCACCTGCGCCCCTGGAACACCTGCAGTTGCTGTTTCCGGGCGGGCGAGATCAGTCGGGTCGCCGATGGTGTCGATGAAGTGATTCGTGCCGCGCGGCAGGAACTCCAGATGGGCGCCGACCAGATCAAGATCATGGCCTCGGGCGGTGTGGCCTCGCCGACCGACCCGATTGCTGCGCTCGGCTACTCCGACGCCGAGATCCAGGCGATCGTGGGCGAGGCCCGGGCGCGCCAGACCTATGTGATGGCGCACTCGTACACGGCCGAGGCGATTGCGCGCGCGGTGCGATTGGGCGTGCGCACGATCGAGCACGGCAATCTGGTCGATGAC
>JBIKTA010000017.1:0-12855 GCA_044348315.1 Burkholderiaceae bacterium
AGACATTCGCTCGTTGAGGAGCTCCAGTCGGCGAGCGGGCCTGCGAGATCCACCCCACGCCGCACGGCAATCATTTCCGCAGCGATGGCGAGCGCGATCTCTGGCGGGGTCAAGGCGCCGATCGACAATCCGGCGGGTCCGTGCAGGCGCGCAATTTGCTCGGCGCTGAGATCGAACTCAAGCAGCCGCGAGCGGCGCTTGTCGTTGTTGCGACGCGAGCCGATCGCCGCAATGTAGAACGCGGGTGTCTTGAGCGCCTCGATCAGCGCCAGGTCGTCAAGCTTGGGGTCGTGCGTCAGACAGACCACCGCGCTCGAGGCATCCAGTTCCATCGCAAGCACCAGGTCGTCGGGCATCTCTTCGGACAGCGTGATCCCGGCGCGCGACTGCCAGCCGTGTCGATACTCGGGACGCGGGTCGCAGATCGTCACCTGAAAATCGAGCGCGACGGCCATGTCGGCCAGATAACTCGACATCTGCCCGGCACCGATGATCAGCAGACGGTGGCGCGGCCCATGGATCGTGCGAAGTCTCTGACCATCAAACTCGAAGCGGTCGGCTGGGCCTGCGCCGTGCAGACTGACCGCTCCGCTTGCCATGTCGAGCGTACGGCATACGACTTCGTGAGCGGCGATTCGTGACAGCAGTTCGCCCAGGACCGAACGCTCGGAGAGCGGCTCAAGCACCACCTGAACCGTACCCCCGCAGGGCAGGCCGAAGCGCTGCGCCTCCTCGGCGGACTCACCATAGGTGGTGGTGAGCGGCCGCTCCGAGGCGAGCTCACCCGCGCGCAGACGCGCGATCAGATCATCCTCGATGCAGCCGCCCGACACCGAACCGGCAATTTGCCCGTCGTCACGGATGATCATGAGCGAACCCGGAGGCCGCGGCGCCGAGCCCCAGGTTCGCACCACGGTACCGAGCGTCACCCGATGACCCGTCGCCTGCCAGTCAAGCGCTGTGCTCAGCACCTCGTGATCGATCCCACTCATCGCGCCCTCCGGCCTGACCGCCCGATCGGGTCGGTACACAAGAAGGGGCTTGCCGCGCCCGCTCAGCCCCCAAGACCGAAAGGATACGACAGATCACAGGGTGAGCACGGCGGAGGGGCTGCGCGGCACGTCGCACAAGGCCCTCACTCGACCCGAACGGCATGACGGCGCGCCCGCTCGACCTTGGGCAGCGTGAGCGTCAAAAGCCCATCCTTGAATTGCGCTTTCGCCCGGCTACCATCGACCGCGGCGGGAAGCGCGATCGTGCGACAGAATGCACCTCTCGCAATCTCGCAGCGCACGTAGTCGCCCGCATCTTCCTTGTGCTCGCGCTCGACTTCACCCTTGACCGTCACGCTGTCTTCGCCGACCGAAATATCGAGGTCCTTCTTGTCGATGCCGGGCACTTCGATCTTCAATTCGATATCGTCCTCCCGATCCAGCACGTCTGCGCGCGGCACCCTGACATCGGGCCAGTCGAGATCGAGTGACGTTGGCCAGTCGGCACGCCAGGGGCGCATCCACCCCCGACGCGCGAGCAGGCGGTCAAATAGCCGATCCATATCGCCAAAGGGCGAGACCGGGCGCAGGGCAGAGGGCTCCTTCAAAGCTACGGCTTTTTCATCATTCATTTGAAATCACTCCTGACTGAGGGTTGCTGCCAGCCGCCGACCAGCCTGGCCCTTCGATCACCGACCCAGACAGGTGACGCAAAGGCACCGATCGGCGCGTCTCAGCTACGATGCCATGGCATCGCCTGCTCAGAGTTGTTGTGGCTCAACCGCGGCGCCGCCCGATCGCTTCTCCGCGATCTCGGTCATCGTCGCCTCGGTGAGCAGCAGCAGGCTCGCAACCGACACCGCATGCTCGAGCGCCACGCGCAGGACCTTGGTCGCATCGATGATCCCGGCTTCGGAGAGATCGACATAGCGTTTTTTCGCGGCATCGAATCCGACCCAACCTTCTGTTTCCATCAGGCGTGCAAGCACCGCCCCGCCATCGACTGCGGAGTTGTCGGCAATCGCACGTGCGGGCGCACACAGGGCCCGCGCGAGAATCTGCATGCCGGTTCGCTCATCGCCCTCCGCTTGGGCGAGCGCCTGCTCGATCGCGGGGATGGCACGCAGCAAGGCCAGCCCACCGCCCGCAACGATCCCCTCGGCTACGGCTGCGCGGGTGGCCGCAATCGCATCATCAAACGCATCCTTGCGTGCATTCATTTCCGCCTCGCTCGCGGCCCCCACCCGAATCACCGCGACACCACCGGCAAGTTTGCCCAGACGTTCTTTGAGCTGCTGACGATCGTAGTCGCTCGAGGCCTGATCGACCCGAGTGCGCAAATGCGCAATCCGTGCAGCGATCCTCTCCCGCTCGCCGCCTCCGCCGATGACGGTTGTGTGCTCGCGCGAGACGACGATTCGACGGGCACGACCCAGCTGCTCAAGCCCGACCTTATCCAGGGAGAGCCCAAGCGCTTCCGAGACCAGCTGAGCGCCAGTGAGCGCGGCGATATCCTCAAGCATCTCCCGTCGCCGCTCGCCATAGCCCGGCGCACGCACCGCACAGCTGTGCAGCACAGCCCGGATCTGATTGACGATCAGCGTGGCGAGCGCCTCACCCTCGATGTCCTCCGCGACGAACAGGATCGGTCGCCCGCTTTTGGCAACCTGCTCCAGGACGGGCAAAAGCTCGGCGAGCGCAGCGATCTTGCGGTCGGCAAGCAAAACGAATGCATCCTCGAGCACCGCCTCCATGCGCTCGGACTGCGAAGCAAAGTAGGGCGAGAGCCAACCCCGATCAAACTGAAGACCCTCGACGATCTCGAGCGTCGTTTCAGTGGTGCGTGACGCTTCGACCGTGATCACGCCATCGGTGCCGATCCGGTCCATCGCCTCGGCCACCTGCTCGCCGATCGCAGGATCGTTGTGGGCCGAAATCGTCGCAACCTGTGCCCGCTCCAGTCGCGAGGCGACGGGTCTGGACTGGGCCTTGAGCGCATCGACTGCCACGGCCAGCGCACGATCAAGCCCGCGCTTGAGATCGATCGCGCTTGCACCTGCGACGACATTACGGATCCCGTCTGCGAGGATGGCGTGCGCCACGACGGTGGCTGTCGAGGTGCCGTCACCAACCGCCTCACTGGTTTTCTCTGCGGCCTGGCGCAGCATGCGCGCGCCCAGGTCCTCCTCGGGATCCTCGAGCTCGGTCTCGCGCGCAATCGTCACGCCATCGTTACAGATGATCGGAGACCCCCAGCGGCGGTAGATCAGCACCGATTTGGAGCGAGGCCCCAGTGTCACGCGCACCGCGTCGGCGAGTTGCGTGGCCCCAGCCAGAACCTTTTCACGTGCCTGCGATCGAAACAGAATCTTCTTTGCTACCATCAGCCGCTCCCGAGTTGCCTGAATGACGATACCGAGGCCATCGCGTCCCGGCTTGACGACGGGCAAGCGCCTCTCGGGCGACATTCATCACTTCCCCTTAAGGTCACGACCATGTTGGATCAATCGCTGGCTGCGCTGTTTCCGGACGGGCTCGGCAAGGAATGGATCAGCGCCCTCTCGACGCTGCTGGTGGTGGTCGGCGCAGTCATTCTGCGCAAGGTCATGCTGCGCGTGCTGGGCGGTTTCTTTGGCACCCTGGTGCGACGCTCCGATTCGGCCGAACAGCAGCGCCGGATCGAGACGCTGGGTCGAGTGGCCCGTCACACCCTGTCGCTCGTGATTGTGGTGGTGACCATTCTGATCGTCCTCAACACGCTGGGCATTTCGATCGCGCCCATCCTCGGTGCGGCAGGGGTGGCGGGCGTAGCGATTGGCTTTGGCGCCCAGAGCCTGGTCAAGGACTTCTTCTCCGGCGTATTCCTGCTCCTCGAAAATCAAATCCGGGTCGGCGACGTGGTCGAGGTTGCGGGCAAGAGTGGCGTGGTCGAAGGCATGACGCTGCGCCGGATCCAATTGCGTTCGGTCGACGGTGCAGTGCACTATGTGTCAAATGGGCTTATCACGACGGTCACCAATTTTTCCACCGAGTTTGCTTACGCGGTCGTTGACATCGGCGTGGCTTACAAGGAAGACATCGATCAGGTCTTCGAGGTGATGCGCCTCACGGCGAGCGAAATGAAATCGGTCGAACCGTTTTCGATCACCGTGATCGGTGACCTGGAGATCCTCGGGGTTGACCATTGGGCGGAGTCGGCAGTCATGATCCGCTGTCGCATGAAGACCCAGCCACTCCAGCAGTGGGCGACGCGCCGCGAGTTTCTCAAGCGGCTCAAGCGCGCCTTCGACGAGGCCGGCATCTCGATCCCCTTCCCCCACCGAACGCTGGTTCAGGATGGCGGCGCGCCGCGCACGGCGGCGAATTCATCGGCGACGCAAGCCGATTGAATCCCGCTCGCGGCTAGCTTGGGCGGTGAGCGCTCGCTCGGCGTGCGAGCGGTCCGAGCGCAGCTTGCGTGGCGTCGACCACCGCACGGCCCGTCGAAATGAACACCCGTTCAGCCCCAGTCGGCCGGACCCGCCAGCCACCCGTCATCGCACCGAAGGCCGGGATGACCAGCGAACGTTCACGCAGCCAGAAACAGGGGCGCACCAGCGCGTCAACCCCCGCAGCGATCCGGACCGTGGGGTGCACATGCCCGGCGATCGTGAACCCGTACGCCTCATCGCCGTCGTCATGCCTGAGCGTCCAGGCACCCAGGCTCAATTCGGTACCGGCGGCGCGAACGCCACAGGACTCGGGAAGTACCCCCGCCTTCCGGTCATGATTGCCGGTGAGGAGACTCACCTCGAGGTCCGGGTAGGCGTGCCGCCAGGCCGAGAGCCGCTCGAGGACCGCCGGGTGGCGGGCGCGAGCATCGTGCAGCAGGTCACCCAGGATGAAAAGCGCCGCAGGTTGGTGCTGGTCGAGCAAACGCGCAAGCCGCTCGAGCGTAAGCGCAGTGCTGCCGGCCGGCACATTCAGACCCTGGGCCCGGAAGCTCAGCCCTTTGCCGAGGTGAAGATCGGCCACCAGCAGACTGCGCGTCGCCGGCTCGAGGACGGCATGCTCCGGGAGCAATTCGAGTTCACCACTTGCGAGCGCGAGCCTCATGCGCCGCGCTCGGCTTGCGCCAGCATTCGGGCGATACGCTCGCCGAGCGCTTCGGTACTCAGACGCTCGCGCAATCGCTCGACCATCAGCGGAAAGGCGAAGGGCGTGGGCCGCTCGATCGGGACGAAGTCCACCGGCTGACCCGACAGCGCCTCGAGGCAGGCGCGGATGCGGGGCGCATCGAGCTCGCGCTCGAGGACTTCGGCCCGCGCCTGGGCAAGCAGGCGATTGTCGGGATCATGGCGGGCAAAGACATCATGAAAGAGCCCCGCTGAGGCCTGGAGCGCACGAGCCGAGCGACGCTCGCCGGGCCGCCCCTGTACCAAGAGGCCGGCAATCCGCGCCGTCTCGCGAAACCGCCGCTTGATGAGCTCTGCGGCGTTGATGGCAGCCATCAGGTCCGGCTCGAGATCGTTCGGGCTCAGCAACTCTCCCGAGGTAAACGGTGCCGGATCGAAGGGCTCGGCCCCGAGCAGCTCGAAGCCATAGTCGTTGACCGCGATTGAATAGGTTGCGGGCTTGCCGCGCGCCAGGCGAAACGCGAGAAGGCTTGCCAGACCCAGATGAGCCGCGCGCCCGGCAAACGGGTAAACAAACACGTGGTGGCCCTCGCGGGAAGTCATCTGCTCGATCAGCAGACGTGCTCGAACGGGAAGCCGGGAGCGGCGCGCCTGTAGCTCGATCAGGGGCGCGATCGCATCGAGCTCAGGCGAGCCTCGGCCAGCAAGCGGGCGCTCACTGTTCACCGGGCCTGGACGCGGGGCAGACGACGCAGCCGCGCTGACACCCGAGAGCCGCTCGAGCTGCTCGAACATCGACTGCGCCAGCTCGCTCGACAACGGCATGCGCGATCCTGCCCAGCGCGACACGGCAGCACGTTCGGATTTCGCGCGCCGCACCCAGGCCTCCATATCGCGAAAACGGACGAGTTCCCACACCCGGCCGGCAAACACGAACGAGTCGCCCGGCTTCAGGCGTCCGATGAAGGACTCTTCGACCGAACCCAGTCTGCTGCCGTTCATGGCGCGCACGCTCACCTCGGCTTCGGCGACGATGGTGCCGATCGACATTCGATGTCGCCGCGCGATCGCTGCATCCGGCACCCGCCAGCGTCCGTCAGGGTCGCGTACCAGTTTCCGATACTCGGGATAGGCCTTCAGCGACTCGCCTCCCTGAATCACGAAATCCAGGGCCCAGCGCCAGGACCCCTCGTCCAGATAACGGTAGGCGTGGGTACCTCGCACTTCGGCAAGCAGTTCGGCTTCATCGAAGCCCTCGCCGAGCGCCGCAGTCACAAGATGCTGCACCAGCACGTCGAGTGGCTGCTCGAGGGCGCGATGCGGCTCGATCCGTGCGCGCCCCACAGCCTCCCGCGCAGCCGCCGCTTCAAGGAGTTCCAGCGCATGCGTGGGGACCAGCGTTGCCCGCGACACGCCCCCGGGCCGATGCCCCGAGCGCCCGGCGCGCTGCAGCAGTCGGGCTACCGCCTTGGCGCTGCCAATCTGCAGCACGCGCTCGACCGGCGCAAAGTCGACCCCCAGATCCAGCGTGGACGTACAGACCACCGCCCGCAACCGCCCTGCACCCAGGTTCTCCTCCACCCAGTGACGCGCCTCACGATCGAGCGAGCCATGATGGAGCGCGATGAGTCCGGCCCAGTCAGGCCGCGCATCGAGCAGCAGCTGATACCAAATCTCCGCCTGCGCCCGGGTGTTGCAGAAGACCAGCGAGGTCGATGCGGCATCGAGCGCCCGCACCACCTGCCCGAGCATCCTCGTGCCAAGATGGCCTGCCCAGGGAAAGCGTTCGACCGCCTCCGGGATCATCGTGTCGATGATCGGAACCCGCCGGCCCGGGGCGCGGATGAGGCACCCCCCAGGGCGACCGGTCAAGACCTCGAGCGCCTCCTCCGGGCGTGCCAGCGTGGCGGACAGCCCCCATACCGCGCACGCGCTGCCCAGACCGCGCAGTCGCTGGAGCGCGAGTTGCACCTGCACGCCGCGCTTCGACCCGATCAACTCATGCCACTCGTCCACGACAACCGTCGAAAGGGATGCAAAGAACGACCGCCACTCGGGCTGCGCGATCAGAAGCGACAGACTCTCGGGCGTGGTCACGAGCGCAAGGGGTGGCTTGCGCAGCTGTCGCGAGCGCTGCGCGGACGACGTGTCACTGGTACGCAGCTCGACCTCACGAGCGATCCCCAGTGCGGCAAGGGGCGCCGCCAAAGCGGCGCGCGTATCGGTTGCGAGCGCACGCATGGGCGTGATCCAGAGGACCTGAAGACCCGCCGAGTGCTTGTCGGACAGGCGCAGCAAGGCCCCGAACCAGACGGCGAGCGTCTTCCCCGAACCGGTTTCCGCGTGAACAAGGCCGCTAACGCCCCGGCGCATCGCACGCCAGACCCTGTGCTGAAAGGGCTGGACCGTCCAGCCCTGGCTTGCAAACCAGCGATCGAGGCTCGCGGGGTCCAGCCGCGCGCCCGCCCGCTGGGCGGCGCGGGCTGGTTCGCGCTCCGCGATTTGATCGCCCGCGGGCTCAGCCACCGTACCAGTCGCGCACCGCCTCGACAAAGCGATCCACGCCCTCGCTGACCGTATCGGGATCGAGCGCCCCATAAGCCAATCGCTGGGCGTTGACCCGACGCGTGTCGGCCAGTCCGAAAGCAAACCCAGGGATCGTCGCCACCCGGTGGCGCTCGACCATCGCTTTGGAAAACGCGAGCGGGTCATCGACCCCCGGCAGATTCATCAGCACGTAAAACGCGCCCTCAGTCGCCGGAAAGCTGACGAGATCACCCAGTTGCGACAGCTTTTCGTGCACCGCCTCGCGTACGCTCGACAGGGCTTCGATCCGCTGACCGACCCATTCGGGGCCGAGCTTGAGGGCCTCAAGCGCGAGCAGCTGGGAGACAACCGGCGCGCAGATCAGATTGGTGTCCTGGACCTTTTCCATCGCCGGACGCAGGTCGGCGGGATAGACGACGTAGCCCACCCGCCAGCTCGCCATACCGTAGTTCTTTGAAAACGAATAGAAACTCAGGGTGTGCGACTGGGAACCCGGAATCGACGCAGGCGAAAAATGCCGGGCCTGCCCGTAGACGAAATACTCGTAGGCTTCGTCGCTGAAGTGATAGAGCCCGCGTTCGGCACAGAGCCGATTGACCGCCCGGAGGTCGGCCTCCGGATAGACGGCACCGCTCGGATTGTTGGGTGAGACGGTCACGATGGCACGCGTGCGCGGACTGATCGCATCGGCCAGCGCATCGAGATCGAGCTGATAGTCGGTACGGGTCGGCACGCAGACCGGCACGCATCCGGCCATGCGGATCGCCATTTCCTGGTTGAAATAGTAGGGGAGCGGCAGGATGAATTCGTCGCCCGGATCGGCCACGGCAAACACTGCGTTCAGAAAGGCCATGTTGCTGCCCGCCGTGACCGCGATCGCGGATCCCGGCTCGACCTCGATGCCGTTCTCGCGACCCAGTTTGCCGGCAATGGCCTCCACCAGCGGCGCGATACCGCCCACGGCCTGATAGCGGTTGAGCGCGGAATCGGCCATCAGCCTGGGAATGGCCTCCAGCAATTCCGCTGGAGGCCCGTAACGGACCACGCCCTGACCGAGCGATATCGTGCCGGGATTGGCGCGCACCAACGCGGCAATGGTCGGGATGATGGGCGTATCGACCGCATCGATACGCTTGGAACTGCGTTTCACGATGAAATGCTCCGGAGGCCTCGACGGATCAGGGGATGGCTGCGCAACCAGGGTGAGATCTTAATCGGGCGCGCCCAAACACACGGACAATCCCCAGCGGGTGAGCCTCCCACCTGCCCGTGCGGCTCGGCCGGATGGCCCTGGGTCAAGCGCCAACAATCCAGCCTTCGAGCGGGTCGACTACAGGCGGCAGTCCCCAGCTCGAGCCCTGCTGCAAGGCCCAGCCTGCCTGAACCGCGCACATCACCGCATCGAGCCAGTCGGCCCCGGGATCGTCGGCCAGTCGTTCCGCCACATCGGGCACACAGAGAACCGGCAGGCCCAGGCGGTGCGCGCCGCGCGCAAGTGCGCCCAGGATCTCGCCACGCGCCGCTTGCCGCGCCGCATCGTGCTTGCGAGGGTCATCGCTTTTGTAGGAACGTCGCGTGACCGATCGGGCCAGCATGCCGGGATAGGCCTCGAGCGCCACCCGTTCGCGATCGCCGTCCAGGAGCCCGGGCAGACGCAGACCCGCGCGCAGCAGTCTCGGCGCGCCGGCCTGGAACATCCAGGCCACCGGGGGATTCACCCACTTCATCGAAGGCGAAGACCCCGCCGGACGATCGGTCGCCCGGTGCGCGAACTTCCCGCCCACGGGCCGTGCTGCGCAGAACGCGCGGAAGCGCTCACGAATCACTTCCCGCGACAAGGCTTCGAAATGCCGGACCAGATCGGGCCAGCACAGCGGCCAGTCGAGCGCCCGCACGAGCTCGCGCGGCAAGCCGAAGGGAAAATCAAACCCCCCCACCCACGGGCCGGGCGTCTTGAGAAAGCGCTCGAAGGCGCTCCAGTCCGTCAAGCCGATCAGCGCATTGACCTCAAGCGCAAGCGGCGCGCCGGGGCACGAGGCCGGCACCAGTCGCGTCTGCGCGACGGTGATCGGTTTACGCGCGGACGGCGCAGAACTGAAGTCGACACCGTAAATGACCCAGTCCTGAAGCGAGCTCCCAGTCACTTCCCCTGATGCCACGCAAAAACCTCCGACATGAATGCCCAAATCGAGAGTAGGGTTGCAAGGATACTTAACTGGCACACCACACAAGGTCTTTTGAGCAGCGGGGCGCATCTTGCCTCATTCTTCGATTCCGGACCGGTCAGGCTCACCACACCGGTCTTCCCCGCAGTTTAGGAGAACATATCAATGAGCCACCCTTCCACCAAGGTCAAAGCGCTTCCCGGTCAGGGCACCTGGTCGCGTGACGAGCTCGTGGGCCGACCAATGTCCGAGGTGATCCGCAAACGGATCGAGGCAGCCGGCCGACGCTACCATGCCAACGACAACATCGCCGAGTTCATTTTCTCCGATGCCGAGCGAGAGGCGCTTCGCAGCGAGGTCGAGTCGAAAGTGCAAGCCCTGCTCGAATCGCTCGTCATCGACACGGCCAACGACCACAATACCCAAGACACCGCTCGCCGGGTCACGAAGATGTATCTGCGCGAGGTGTTTCGCGGCCGATACGAACCAATGCCGCCGGTCACCGATTTTCCGAATGTTGAGCGACTCAACGAATTGCTGGTGGTCGGTCCGATCACCGTTCGCTCGGCCTGCTCGCATCACCTGTGCCCCATCATCGGCAAGGTCTGGATCGGGGTGTTGCCCAACGCCGAGTCACGGCTGATCGGTCTGTCGAAATATGCCCGGGTCGCCGACTGGATCATGAGCCGCCCGCAGATCCAGGAGGAGGCGGTCAAGATGCTCGCCGACGAACTCGAACGGCTGCTCCGGCCGGACGGGCTTGCAGTGGTCATGAAGGCCGATCACTTCTGCATGCACTGGCGTGGCGTGAAAGACCAGAGCTCGATGACCTCGTCGATCATGAGGGGGTCATTCCTCAACTCTGACGCACTACGGCGCGAGTTTCTGTCCCTGATCCGTCCGGATTGATCGGCAGCCGGGTCACTCTGCGGATCGGTCCGGCGCCTTCGACTCGAGCATCTCGAGCAAGCGTTCGAGGGAGTCGGCCTGCGTGGCCTCCTTGTCGGTGCGCCAGCGCAGTATCCTCGGAAACCGGACCGCAAGGCCCGCCTTGTGACGTTTCGAAGCCTGGATGCCCTCAAAAGCAATCTCGAACACGAGGCGCGGCTCGAGCGCCCGCACAGGACCAAAACGCTCGACGGTGCTGCGCCGGATGATCGCGTCGACCGCCTTGATCTCCTGATCGCTCAAACCCGAATACGCCTTCGCAAACGGCACGAGCCGGCGCGGTTCCTTGCCCTCGTCCCAGAGCGCAAAGGTGTAATCGGTGTAAAGCCCCGCGCGACGACCATGACCGGGCTGCGCATAGACCAGTACCGCATCCACCGTCCTAGCATCGAGCTTCCATTTCCACCAATGGGCGCGATCCGGCGAGCGGATGCGGCCCATCGCATGACGCGCGTCGAGATGCTTGACCATCAGGCCTTCGGCGCCGAGTTCGCGGGCGCGGGCGCGGTACGCCTGGGCCGCCTCCCAGCTCGCAAAGCGCATCGGCTGTACAAGGCTCAGGGCCGGCCCGCCGCCCCGGTCCTGGCCCAGGCGCTCGAGCAGGTCTCTGCGATCACTGAGGGCGTGGGCGCGCAGATCGCGTCCGCCTTCTCGCAGACAGTCGAATGCAACAAATCGTGCCGGCGCCGCGGATAGGGTTTTGGCACCCGGCCGCTTCCGCCCGATCCGGGTCTGCAGCACGGCAAAGGGCATCGGCGCCTGAGCATCGGGCTGCCAGCAGAGCAATTCACCGTCAAGGGTCAAGCCTGCGGGCAGGCACGCAAGCGCCTGCTCAGCCACCTCGGGAAATCGGTCAGTGATCAGCTCCTCGCCGCGCGACCAGATGGCCACGCGGTCATCTTCCCGGATCAGCTGGGCGCGGATACCGTCCCACTTCCATTCAAAGAGGCACGCTGTCGGATCGAGTGTGCTCGCCTCCTCGGGCGTCAGGACGTGAGCCAGTTGAAACGGATAGGGAAGCAATCCAGCGTGAGCCCTGACGGGCTGACCCTCCCGTGCCTCTGCGCCCGCCGGGCTGGCTTCGCTGCCGTCGCAGACGGCAGCGAAGCCCTCTGCATTGGGCAAGCGTCCGCCCTCGGCAAATCCGACCAGACGCTGTGCGATCAGCCCCGGCTCGACCCCGCAGGCCTCGGCCAGCGCCCTGATCACCAGCTGACGCGATACGCCTACCCGCAGCCCGCCGGTGATCAGCTTGTTGAAGACGAATCGCTGATCACGGTCGAGCCTCGTCCAGCATTCGAGGATCGACCGGACCGCCTGCTCATGGGGCAGGTCCGCGATCGGCAACAAGTGTTCACGCATCCATCGATCCAGCCCTGGATCATCCCAGGCACTCGGACGCGCCCCCGGCGCGGCGTCATGTTCGGTCTGTGGCCGCTCAGCGGCATCCTCGAGCACGAGCGCAACCGTCTCGGCGAGATCGCCGACCGCGGCATAGCACTCCTCGAACAGCCAGGGCGGCAGTCCGCTGCGCGCCAGCGCCGCTTCGCGCAGGATACGGGTGCTGACCAGTCGCCGAACCCGCCCGCCGCAGAGGTAGTGCAGACCCCAGGCCGCATCGGCTGCAGGCTCGCGCGCGAAATAGTCACGCAGCACGGCGAGCTTGTCGCGGGTGGCGTTGGACTGGTCAAGGCGGCGATAGAGCGCTGCGAAAGTCCTCACGACCCGGACTCCGGGCGAACGGCTTCGTCATCGCGCTCATCGCCGAATTCGGTCGCAAACGATGAGGCGGCCCAACCGCCTTCTTGAAGGTGCCGAACCATCGCCGATTCAAAACCATGGGTCACGATGACACGCTCTGCGCCACTCGCGTGTATGGCCTGATTCAGCGCCGGCCAATCAGCATGGTCGGACAATACGAACCCTCGATCGACAGCGCGCCGGCGTCGCGCACCGCGTACCTGCATCCAGCCCGAGGCCACAGCGAGCCGAACGTCTGACTCGCGTCCAAAGGCAACGCTCCCCGATGCAGCCGGCGGCGAGATCAGGAGCGTTCCCGGTTTGAGCCTACGCCCTGAGGCCGGCGCC